>NZ_JAUZUX010000006.1:0-234971 GCF_031844285.1 Enterobacter sp. BRE11 | reverse complement strand
AGTGCAGCGTGCCATCAGCGCGGTCACGGCGGCGGTGCAGGGGCTGTCGGGCGGAAACGTGGCGCAGGCGGTGAGCGGTGCGGCGAGTCCGTACCTCGCGACGGAGATACATAAGCTGACAGAAGGCAACCCGGAAGCGCAGGCAATGGCGCACGTGGTACTGGGTGCAGTAACCTCTTACGCATCCGGCAACTCAGCGCTGACGGGGGCGGCGGGCGGGGTCAGCGGCGAACTGATGGCGAAGCTGGTGATGAACCAGCTGTATCCGGGTAAAGCGGTCAGCGACCTGACGGAAACGGAGAAGCAGACGGTCAGCGCGCTGGGGACATTAGCGGCGGGCCTTGCGGGCGGCGTCGCTGGTGACAGCACGGCGGACGCGGTAGCGGGTGCGCAGGCGGGTAAAAACGCGGTTGAGAATAATCATCTGAGCAGCACAGAAGCGAGAGCGCTTGATAAAGAACTCTCCGACTGTAAGGCGTCCGGCGGTGACTGTCAGGCCGTGATTAAGAAATACATCGATATCAGCAACGAAAACAGTAAGGAACTGGCCGAAGCCTGTACCGGAGGCGGTGTTGCCTGCGTGAGCTGGGAAGAACTGGTTCAGGCGGCCACTAACGTTGCGCTGGATGCTGATAAACATCAGGTAAGGCTGGATGAGAAACTAAAAGATCCGGATGCAGCGGCGATAGTTAAATATCTTAATGGCTCTGATCTTAAATTTTTGAAGGATAATATCACGACCGGAGATCGGGTTATGGATGTAATCATGACCCCAACGTCCTGGCCGGTAGCGGTAATGGGTGGAAAGGCCATTATTACGAATGCCGTGAATAATACCAAAGAGCAGCTTATTGCAGTGGGGGTTGGGGCTGGCTTAGGGGCTGGTATACAGTATGGTACAACCGGAAAAGTAAGCCTGTCAGACTTGATTGGTTCTGGTGTGATCGGGGCGGTTACCGCTGGTAAAGGTTATAATCAAGTAATGACGTGGAATGCAGCGGGTGGTTATTACCAGGCTGAAATCAGCGGTGACGATCCGTTTATGGCAGCGCTGCTGAGTAAGGCGGGGACTTCTGTGGGTTATGCTGCGGGTAATGTTTTGAAGGTTCAGGCTGATAAAATATTTAATCCGATATCGAAGCAATATGAATGGGTTCCAACCGGTGTCTGGACTATAACCAAGCCTGTACCACAAAGCTCAATACCTTCAATAAGTGCTAATGCTATTGATTCCTCTGTTTCTGGAATCGTAGGAGACAACCTAAAAAAGGTTACTCCAGGAGAAAAAAATGAACCTAAATAAACCAAAGAAATCCACATGGTTGTTGATTTATTTATGCTTCGGCATTTGCCTGGTTATTATGTTAGGAGGAACCTTTTCTTATTTTCTTAAAGGTTGGCTGATATGGGATTTTGATAAGCCATTCCCTTTCGGAAAAGAAGAGGTTGTTACAATCTTAAAGATAAGCTTATTAGGTATTCCCACCGGTTTTATATTCTGGATATTTGATATTCGCTAACCCAAGTCATCTTTGACAAGGAGAAGGAGCAGAACCGGCTGAAGGCGGCGCAGCTGATAGGGGAAATCGGCGTGCAGGCGGGGGATATCGCGCGGACGCAGGGCCAGATAGCGGGCATGAAGGCACAGCAGGACCCGGCGGCGCTGGCGGCTGCGAGGGAAGAACTGGCCGGAAAAGGGAAGCTGAACCCGACGCCAGATGAGATAGCGAAGCAGGCTTACGACACGGCGATGAAGCCGTTCGGGACTGGCAGCGCACTTCAGCAGGGCATCAGCGCGGTAACGGCGGCGGTGCAGGGCTGTCAGGGGGGAATATCGGCCAAGCGCTGAGCGGCGCGGCCAGTCCGTATTTGGCGGAGCAGATACATAAGCTGACGGAAGGCAATCCGGAGGCTCAGGCGATGGCGCATGCGGTTGTTGGTGCGGTAGCGTCTTACGCATCCGGTAACTCAGCGCTGGCGGGCGCAGCGGGTGCGGTCAGCGGTGAGGTAATGGCGAAGCTGGTTATGAACCAGCTGTATCCGGGTAAAGCAGTTGGTGACCTGTCGGAAACCGAGAAGCAGACGATAGGTGCGCTGGGGAAGCTGGCGGCGGGTCTTGCGAGCGGCGTGGTGGGTGACAGCACGGCTGATGCTGTGTCGGGTGCGCAGGCGAGCCAGAACGCAGTTAATCACAACTTGTTTGGCGGAACGGAAGAGGGTCAGGCTGCATGGATACGTCAGCATGGGGTGGATATGGCTAGTTGCTCTGATAACCCCGGAGGAGACGCATGCCAGAAGGCAATAAATGAGCGTGATGCTGTCGGGCTTGCACTTGCAACAGGGAGTGTAGGGCTATTACCGGGTGGTGCTCAGGCTATGTGGGGACTCAGAGCGTGTGCGAATGCAGGTATCAGTTATCTGGCGGATGGCACGATAGACCCGGCGAATTCTGCAATTGCTGGCTGGGTAAACGTTATCACCATGGGCAATGGGCTGGTTGGTGCGGTCGGCTGGAATGCCGCAGGTGGTGCGCTTGGTAACTGGATAGATGATAAAAATCCACTAACTGGAGCAATAACAAATGGTATCGGTGCAGGCATTGGTTACAGTATAGGAAAAGGAATTTCTTGGGGTACAAGTGCAGGAGCAAACTGGTGGAAAAATGGCTGGGATCCGCAGTTTAATTCTGTTTTGCAAAAGTATACAGAGATTAAAGGTGATTTTGGTATCTCAAAAGAAGTAATGCCAAGTAACATTCCTGGTAGTTTTGGCGACATAGGAGGATCTTTCTTTTCCGAGTATGGTGGAAAAAAACTTGAGCCAATCATTGAGGATAAATTGAAATGAAATCCTTAAATGAGAAGCTATTAAATCTTCTGATTCTATTTCTAGCCTGTATGTTAGGGATTGTTGTTAGTTTCCTATGTATAGTTTTGTCTATAGACATTTTAGTTTGGGTGCTAACAGGAACTTTCGATTTGACGAAAATCAATGTACTTTAAACTGTTAAAATTGGTTGTGTGATTGGCATTTTCACTGGTGTGGTTTTTGTTATTTCCAGGCTATTTAAACTTAAAGGTTTTTAGATCGAAGAGAGGATAAAACTTCACCCATAGAGTTGGGATTGGTCTGATAGGTGAGATAGGGACACAGGCAGGGGATATAGCCAGGACGCAGGGCCAGATAATCGCGACCCGTGCTGCCAATGAGAAGATGTCCGGCGTCACGCAGGCCGACCGCGACAGGGCGCTGGCGGAGCTGAAAGCGAAGGATCCGACGAAGCAGTACAGCGAAAGTGACGTCAGTAAGCAGGTTTACAGCAACCTCTATAAGCAGGCGTTTGCGGAAAGCGAATTCGGAACGGGCGGTAAGGTGCAGCGTGCCATCAGCGCGGTGACGGCAGCGGTGCAGGGCCTGTCTGGCGGAAACGTGGCGCAGGCGCTGAGCGGCGCGGCAGCGCCGTATGTGGCGGAAAAGATACATGAGCTGACGACGGACGCGAACGGTAAGGTTAATACCGAAGCGAACCTGATGGCGCACGCGGTGCTGGGTGCGGTAACCTCGTATGCAGCGGGCAACAGCGGGCTGGCGGGTGCGTCGGGCGCGGTGATGGGCGAGTACATCGCGCAGCAGCTGTATCCGGGCGTCAAGCGTGAGGACCTGAGCGAAGAGCAGCGGCAGACGATAAGTGCGCTGGGGACGCTTGCGGCGGGTCTGGCTGGCGGCGTGGTGGGAGACAGCACGGCAGATGTTGTGGCGGGTGCGCAGGCAGGAAAAACGTCGCTCGAATTCAACTCGCTTAGCGGTGACCAAGCGCGGGCAACGGCGAAACAGGTCGCTGAATCCCTGAAGGATCAGGTCAGGGAAAAGCTGGGTGAGGGTACAACCTCTTCCATCGCCAACGGCATTATCAATGCCCTTGCCGATACCGGCGATGCGGCATTAGGTGGAGCTGATTACGCTGCTGACGCAGCAATGGCGCTGGCGTCATGTGCTACCGGGGACAGTTACTGCGGAACGGCGCTTAATGACCTGTCCGGTAAGAATCAGGCGGTAGCGGACAGCGTTAAGGCGCTGATGAGCAGCGATACCTGGTCTGCGGTTGCTGCCACAATCAAACAGGCATCCGAAGGGAATCAAGTGGCGCTGGAAGCTACGGGCGGCATGCTGGCCGGGATTATATTACCGGGTAAAAAAGTTCCACATGTGCCAAATGCTGGAGCCGTGGGAAATATGAAAGAATTTCTTACCCAACAGGGGCTTGGTGCTCAGATAAAAAATAGTGCTCAAAAAAGTAGTCAAATATATCAAGGTCAGAGCATTTATAAAGCAAGTAGTGACATTGGCGATGTGATAAAAAAAGGCGATCAATTCTATCTGGATGGGCAGCATAAAAATCATCTTGAAGTATTCGACAGTAAAGGTAAATTCAAGGCAGTATTAAATCTTGATGGGACTATCAATAAGGTTAAGACTGAAGCAGCTAAGGGAAGGAAAATATAATGCGGCAACTAGCAATGAGTAATAAGAAATTGCGAGGAATACCACGCAGATTAAGATCATTAAAGAGATGGTCGGAGTCGTACGCGTCTAAATTTCCAGAGATTAATTCTGAAGACTACTCTTATGGCTACTGGAATGTCAAAATCCCGGTGCATTTTTCACTGGTTCAAGGGAAGCAAACCAGTCGTGATGTTCAGTCATATTGTGCACAAGCATTGATAAATGCAGCATATGAAATTCATCAAGCTAAGCCTGCTAATGAAAATGATATAAGAGTTACGTGCAGTATTGTTTTGCCTGATATGTTTTCAAGTGAATTATGTTTATTTACTTCTGAAGAGTATTTCGATATGCATACATCGCCGGGGGTTAATTTTTTTGGACAGTTAAGTTTACTGCGTGATAGAAGTTTAATCAGAGAGTGGGGTTTAAAATTACCGAGAGGTTTTTCAGAGTTAGGAATACTAAGGGTCTGTGAAAACGATGACGGTGAGCTTTATCATTCAGAGCACTGGTATATTGGTGAGGTCAGTAAAAAATAGACTTCTATTTTTTAGCGGAAGATCCCGGCCAACTTTCGGAGTTCGCTTCATACTGGCCGGGATTTTTACATTTAAGCCTTTAATCCTTCCGTTTACCTCCGCCGCAACCGAATCACACCGGACGCAGTGGTAACCTCCAGCTGTTCCGCCTCAGTGATACCGAAGCCGGTCAGCCAGTCACCGCCGATAATCACTTCACCGTTATCCCGCACCCAGTCCGCCCCTGAATCCTGCCACTGCTGGCTGGCTTCGCAGAGTTCTTCCCACTCCGCCTCATCGGCCACGGTTGTTACCGAAAGTGTGTTATCACGCAGCGTTAACCGAATCAGCGTGTCGGTAGTAAATCCCATCACGGCCAGCTGGCTGCCCGTGATGGTCAGTTCCGGGATTGGCCCGGAAATAAAAGTGATATTCATGTATTCTCCTCCCTGATGTGCACGATGCGGATAATCAACTGGCCCTGTTCGGCGATGATGTTTACAGGCTGACCTTTGATAAATCCCCACTGTTCCAGCCAACGTCCTTTGATGGTCAGTTGAGGTAATAGATTCGGTCTGCCACCGTTGGGACAATAACCGACGATGCTTTTGCGGGCTTGGGGTACAGCGGGTTCTGACGTACTTCAATGCACCTTATAATGACAGTCCTTATTCATAAGTTTAGCTGCTCAAATTCCGGCCATCCCGGCCGGGATTACCCTTTTCTTCAGCCGCCCTTACCATCTTATGATAACCGGCATCTCCCACGCCTGATTCAGCGCGCCCAGAAAAATCTTCAGCCTCGCGCTGACCATCCTAAGGTTCATCAGCGGAACGCTCAGCGTTAACAAGGGCAAAAGGCAGCAAGCAGGGCAGCGGCGTCACCCATACGGAAACGCAGGTGAGCGCCGGCCGCGAGGTGACGCTGGCGAGCAGGCAGGCAGGACAGTGACCGCTACGACAGTAAGCAGCAGAGCGCCGGCGCGGGCGGCAGCTTCACCTTCGGCTCGATGACCGGCTCGGCGAACGTGAACGTGAGCCGGGATAAGATGCACAGCACCTGGCAGAGCGTGGCGGAGCAGACCGGGATTTTTGCGGGTAAGGGCGGCTTTAACGTGACGGTGGGTGAGCACACGCAGCTGAACGGCGCGGTCATTGCGAGTACAGCAGATGCCAGCCTGAATACGCTCGACACCGGCACGCTGGGCTTCGGCAACATAGAGAACCACGCGGACTATAAGGTGGAGCATCAGAGCGCAGGGATAAGCACCGGCGGCGGCCTCGCCGGACAGTTCGGCGGAAACATGGCGAACGGGATGCTGGCGGGGCTGAGCGGCTCGGACAGCGCGGACTCCACCACGACGTCGGCGGTGAGTGAAGGCACTATCGTTATCCGCGACCCGTCAAAATTTCCCTCTCTTGAATATTCAACCCCAGCCGAAGCTGACTGTGATTTAAGTTTATAATCAGCTCGTTACCTTAAAGCGATAGCTACTCCACAATTCCTTCTGCGGCCTCCCCGGCGTTTTGCCCATAGCGTGGGACGCTCTGCTCTTCGGCCCATGCCACCCGCTGTTAACCTTTGGACGGTGTGCGGGCAGCAAGGCGGTGTTAATTCTTCTGCTCTGCCTTCAGCCAGGCGATCTCATCTTTCCAGATATCCGGATTAATGGTCTCCAGAATCAGCGGAATGCCATCGAAGCGCGCATCTTTCATCAGCCAGCTAAACGGCGTTTTGCCTATATTGCCTTCGCCCAGGCTGTGATGGCGGTCAACGCGGCTGCCGAAGGCGCTCTTGGCGTCGTTAAGGTGCATGCCGCGCAAATACTGGAAGCCGACGATACGCTCGAACTCGGCAAAGGTCTCTTCGCACGCCGCTTCGGTACGCAGATCGTAGCCGCCCGCGAAGGCGTGACAGGTATCAATGCAGACGCCGACGCGCGATTTATCCTCGACGTGCTCAATAATGGTCGCCAGATGTTCAAAGCGAAAGCCGAGGTTGCTGCCCTGACCGGCGGTATTCTCGATGACCGCCACCACCTGCGAGGTCTTATCCAGCGCGATATTCACCGACTCGGCGATGTGCTTCAGGCACGCCTCTTCGTCGATCTTGTTAAGATGGCTGCCGGGATGGAAGTTAAGCAGCGTCAGACCCAGCTGCTCGGCGCGCTGCATCTCGTCGATAAAAGCGGCGCGCGACTTCTCCAGCGGCTCCGCTTCCGGATGGCCCAGGTTAATCAGAAAGCTGTCGTGCGGCAGGATCTGCTGCGGGCCAAAGTGATATTTTTCGCAGGCGGCCTTAAAGGCGTCGATGGTCTCCGCCGAAAGCGGGGCCGCCTTCCACTGCCGCTGATTCTTGGTAAACAGGGCAAACGCGGTGGCTTCCAGTTCATGGGCACGAATCACTGCCTGCTCTACGCCGCCAGACGCGCTGACGTGTGCGCCGATATATTTCATGCCGCTTCTCCTGAAAAGGCTGACTAAAAGAAGCCCGCATCATACCCGATGCGTCTACTGCAAGAAATGCTGCGCCAGCAGATTGATGGCGCCGCCGCCGACGATCAGCCAGACGAATACCATCAGCCCCAGCAGCAGCGGTTTCACGCCTGCCTGACGCAGCGCGCCGAAGCGCGTGGTGAGGCCGAGCGCCGCCATCGCCATCGCCAGCATCAGGTTAGCGACCTGATTAATATTGGCGACCCACGCGGTCGGCAGCAGATGCAGAGAATTAAACAGCGCCACGCCGACAAAACCGAGCGCGAACCAGGGAAACGCGATGCCCTGGCGCTGCGTTGGCTGCGGCGCGCGGCGCAGCCAGCCGCTCAGGCAGAGCAGAAACGGTGCCAGCATCATGACGCGCAGCATTTTAGCGATCACCGCGCTGTTCTCCGCCTCCGGGCCGACCGCATGACCGGCCGCCACCACCTGCGCCACCTCGTGGATGGTCGAACCGGTAAAGATGCCGAACTGCGCGATGCTCAGCTGCGGGAAATGGTGTTGCGCCAGCAGCCAGAGCGGGGGATAGATCAAGATAGCCAGGGTGCCGAACAGCACCACGGTCGCTACGGCCACCGCCACTTTCGTCGGTGACGCTCTCACCACGGGTTCGGTGGCGAGCACCGCCGCCGCGCCGCAGATGCTGCTGCCCGCGCCGATCAGCCAGACCGTTTCGCGGTCGAGCTTCAGCAGCCGGATGCCCAGCAGACAGGTAATAAAGAAGGTTGAGCTCAGCGTCAGCACGTCTATCAGCACGCCGCTCGCGCCGACGTCAGCGATCTGCTGCAGCGTAATGCGGAAACCGAACAGAATAACGCCGAGGCGCAACAGCTTCTGCTTCGCCATCAGCACGCCCGCATCGCAGTGCGGGGCGAGGGAAGGGTAAAGCGTGTTGCCGACCAGAATGCCGAGCATAATCGCCAGCGTCAGCGCGCCGAGGCCCAGGCCAGCGATCGCCGGGCGCTGCGCCAGCCAGGCCGCGCCGCCGGCAATGGCGACGGTCAGCAGCAGGCCGGGAAAACGGTGTTGCATAAAAAAGGGAAGTCGGGGAAAAGTCAGCTCTGTCATAATCTGCTCCTTGTGTCGGGCAAAGCATGCGCCGCGCTGGCTTAAAAGTTAAATTGATAATATATTTATAATTAACCAGATAAACCGATAAGGCCGAAACATGTTATTTGGACGTTTACGCCGCTGGGCCGCCCTGATTAAAAAAGATGTGCTGACGCTGTGGTTCGCCTGTCGCGACCCGCGCACGCCCTGGTGGTTCAAGCTGCTGGCCTTCGGGCTGGTGGCCTATGCGCTTAGCCCCATCGATCTGATCCCCGATTTCATCCCGATCGTCGGCCTGCTCGACGATGCGATTATTATTCCGCTCGGCGTGCTGATCCTGCTGCGTCTGCTGCCACGCGACGTCCGTATCAGCAGCGCGGAGCGCGCCGAAGTGCAGCGCGCGCGCGGCAAAAAAGTGGTCAGCGGCTTCGGCCTGTTTTTGATGGTGCTGATCTGGCTGTCGGTGCTGTACTACCTTGTGCAGCGCTACGCGATGTAAGGAGATGCCATGCATATCACGCTGCGGCAGATAGAAGTCTTTACCGAAGTGCTGAAAAGCGGTTCAACCACGCAGGCGTCGCAGGTGCTGGCGCTCTCGCAGTCGGCGGTGAGCGCGGCGCTGGCGGATCTGGAAGGCCAGCTTGGCGTGCAGCTATTCGATCGCGTCGGCAAGCGGCTGGTGCTCAACGAACATGGCCGCTTGCTCTATCCGCGCGCCATTGGCCTGCTGGAGCAGGCGAGCGAAATCGAACAGCTGTTTAAAGAGGACAATGGCGCGATCCGCATCTACGCCAGCAGCACTATCGGTAATTACCTGCTGCCGGGCATGATAGCCGCCTATCGCCGCGACTTTCCCGGCCTGCCGCTGGAGCTGAGCGTCGGCAACAGCCAGGATGTGATCAACGCGGTGGCCGATTTTCGCGTCGACGTCGGCCTGATCGAAGGGCCGTGCCATATGACCGAGCTGGTGAGCGATGCCTGGCTGGAGGATGAGCTGGTGGTCTTTGCCGCGCCTGATGCGGAAATCCTGCGCCAGCCGGTGACGCTGGAGAGTCTCGGCAACGCCCCCTGGATCCTGCGCGAGCACGGCTCCGGCACGCGCGAAATCGTCGACTATCTGCTGCTCTCGCACCTGCCCGCGTTTCAGCTGGGCATGGAGCTGGGCAACTCTGAGGCGATCAAGCATGCGGTGCGGCACAATATGGGCATCAGCTGCCTGTCGCGGCGCGTGATCGCCGATCTGCTGGAGGCGGGCACCTTAGTGGAGCTGACCATTCCGCTGCCGCGCCTGACGCGCACGCTGTACCGCATCCATCATCGTCAGAAGCACCTTTCCAGAGCGCTTGACCGCTTTCTCTCCTACTGCCGCGAGTAGCCGCAAAAGGTTTTTGCTTATAATTCAGCGGCGATCATGAAGGTAACTAATAACACGGCGTCAATGCTATACAGAGCAGGGTGAATTGCTACAATCGCGCCTCATTTTTAGCGAGCCTAGTGTTTACACATGCATAACGACACAAATACAACACAACAACCTGCGTTACGACGTGAGTTAAAGGCGCGTCACCTGACGATGATCGCCATCGGCGGATCGATCGGCACCGGCCTGTTCGTGGCCTCCGGCGCCACCATCTCCCAGGCGGGGCCGGGCGGCGCGCTGCTCTCCTACGCGCTGATTGGCCTGATGGTCTACTTTCTGATGACCAGCCTCGGCGAGCTGGCGGCCTTTATGCCGGTTTCCGGCTCCTTCGCCACCTACGGCGCAAAATATGTGGAAGAGGGCTTTGGTTTCGCTCTCGGCTGGAACTACTGGTACAACTGGGCGGTCACCATCGCCGTGGATCTGGTCGCCTCGCAGCTGGTGATGACTTACTGGTTTCCCGATACGCCGGGCTGGATCTGGAGTGCGCTGTTCCTGGGTCTGATGTTCCTGCTTAACGTTATTTCGGTAAAAGGTTTCGGCGAAGCCGAGTACTGGTTCTCATTAATTAAAGTCGCCACCGTGATTATTTTTATCCTGGTCGGCGTACTGATGATCGTGGGCATCCTGCGCGGCGGCGAGCACGCCGGCTGGCATAACTGGCAGGTCGGCGACGCGCCGTTCGCCGGCGGATTCGCCGCGATGATCGGCGTGGCGATGATTGTCGGCTTCTCTTTTCAGGGCACCGAACTGATCGGCATCGCGGCGGGCGAATCAGAAGATCCGGCGAAAAACATTCCGCGCGCGGTGCGCCAGGTGTTCTGGCGTATTCTGCTGTTTTATATCTTCGCGATTCTGATTATCAGCCTGATCCTGCCTTACACCGATCCGCAACTGCTGCACAACGACGTGACCGACATCAGCGTCAGCCCCTTTACCCTGGTGTTCCAGAACGCGGGACTGCTCTCGGCGGCGGCGGTGATGAACGCGGTGATCCTGACGTCGGTGCTGTCGGCGGGCAACTCCGGCATGTACGCCTCGACGCGCATGCTCTATAACCTGGCAAGCGAAGGCAAAGCGCCGCGCATTTTCGCCCGGCTGTCGAAAGGCGGCGTGCCGCGCAACGCGCTGCTGGCGACCACCGTCGTGGCGGGCCTCTGCTTCCTGACCTCAAAGTTCGGCAATCAGGAAGTTTATCTCTGGCTGCTGAATACCTCGGGCATGACCGGTTTTATCGCCTGGCTGGGTATCGCCATTAGCCACTATCGTTTCCGTCGCGGCTATATCAAGCAGGGCCATAGTCTGGACGACCTGCCGTACCGCTCGGGCTTTTTCCCGCTCGGCCCGATTTTTGCCTTCGTGCTCTGTCTGATCATCACCCTGGGCCAGAACTACCAGGCGTTCCTCAACGACAGCATCGACTGGTACGGCGTCGCCGCTACCTATATCGGCCTGCCGCTGTTTCTGCTGATCTGGATGGGCTATAAGCTGACGCGCGGCAGCCGCTTCGTGAAGTACAGCGAGATGGAATTCCCGACGCATAAAGCGTGAGGTTAACCTTCACCATCATAGTAAGCGCGGCCTGGCCGCGCTTTTTTCGTTAAGGTGCCGTTTTGTTTAGGTTGAAGAATTGATAATTATTATCATCTGCTCTATTGTGGCAGCGTTTTCGACCGAACCTTTAAAACAGGCTTTTTATGACGGACTCAACTCTGCCCGCACAGGGCGCTATGGGCCGCTATCATCAGGTATTGCGCCGCCGCATGCTGATGATCGCCGTGCTGGTGCTGGCGATTATCGCCTCGCTGGTGCTGGACTTTACCCTTGGCCCGGCCGGCCTCTCGCTGCCGACTCTCTGGCAATCGTTGCTCCATCCCGCCACGGTTGACGCCGGTACGCGCGTCATCGTCTGGGATATTCGTTTGCCCTACGCGCTGATGGCGGTCGTGGTCGGCTTTTGCCTCGGACTGGCGGGCGCCGAGATGCAAACCATCCTCAATAATCCGCTGGCCAGCCCCTTTACCCTCGGCGTCTCTTCGGCGGCGGCGTTCGGCGCGGCGCTGGCGATTATTCTCGGCATCGGCATTCCCGGCGTGCCGGATCAGTGGCTGATCTCCGCCAACGCCTTTGTGTTCGCGCTGTTCGCCGCGCTGATGCTCGACGGCGTCACGCGCTGGACGCGGGTCTCCACCTCGGGCGTGGTGCTGTTCGGCATCGCGCTGGTATTTACCTTTAACGCGCTGGTGTCGATGATGCAGTTTATCGCCAGCGAAGATACCCTGCAGGGGCTAGTGTTCTGGACCATGGGCAGCCTGGCGCGCGCCTCCTGGGAGAAGCTCGGCGTGCTAAGCGCGGCTTTCGCGCTGCTGCTGCCGTTCTCGCTGCTCAGCAGCTGGAAGCTGACCGCGCTTCGCCTCGGCGAAGATCGCGCCGTCAGCTTCGGCATCGACGTGCGCCGCCTGCGCCTGGCGACGCTGCTGCGCATCAGTATTCTCTCCGCGCTGGCGGTCGCTTTTGTCGGCCCGATCGGCTTTATTGGGCTGGTGGCGCCGCATATCGCCCGCATGATCTTCGGCGAAGACCATCGCTACTATCTGCCCGCCAGCGCCCTGACCGGCGCGCTGGTGCTCTCGATGGCGTCGGTCGCCTCCAAGAACCTTATTCCCGGCGTGATTATTCCGGTTGGCATCGTCACCTCGCTGGTGGGCGTGCCGTTCTTCCTGAGCATTATCCTACGCCATCGGGGGAATGTATGACTCAGGGTCTGACGTTAAAACACTTCACCGCGGGCTATCCCAAACGCAAGGTGATTGAGGACCTCAGCGTGGCGCTGCTGCCGCGCGGCAAGATTACCGTGCTGCTGGGGCCGAACGGCTGCGGCAAGTCGACGCTGCTGCGCGCGCTGGCCGGGCTGAACAAAGGGCAGGGCGAGCTGTGGCTGAACGGCGAAGAGCTGATGCAGCAGCCGTTCGCGCGCCGCGCCCAGCGCGTAGTCTATCTGCCGCAGACGCTGCCGGCGGGCGTGCATCTGCACGTGCTGGAGTCGATTATCGTGGCGCAGCGCGCCTCGGGCGGTTTGCATAACGCCGCCAGCGAAGCGGAAGTGATGTATCTGCTGGAGCAGCTTGGCATTTCGCATCTGGCGATGCGCTATCTCGATCAGCTCTCAGGCGGGCAGAAACAGCTGGTCGGCCTGGCGCAGTCGCTGATCCGTCGCCCGGAGCTGCTGCTGCTGGATGAGCCGCTGAGCGCGCTAGACCTGAACTATCAGTTCCACGTGATGGACCTGGTGCGGCGCGAAACCGCCCAGCGCAATATCGTCACCGTGGTGGTGGTGCACGATATCAATATTGCCTTACGCCATGCGCACCATGCGCTGATGCTGAAAGAGGGGGCGCTGATAGCGGACGGCGTGCCGGAGCAGGTGATTACGCCGGAGACGCTGGCGCAGGTATACGGCGTGAAAGGACGTATCGAACACTGCTCGCAGGGAATGCCGCAGGTGATGATTGACGGGCTGGTCGGCTCGGAACTGGTTTAAACCGCGCGCAGCGGAGTTGAGAACGTGGTTGGCATGGCCCGAAGAGCAAAGCGTCCCGCGACAGGGACAAAAACGCCGGGAGCGTTTTTGCACAACGCAGCGCGTTAGCCCGGTGACGGGCGCACCTCAGGGATGAGGTGCGCCCGTCACCGGGCCGAGCTGGCAGGGATGCCGTTTTTTGCGTCTTTGCGATCGGGTCATGCCAACCGCGTGTGCGCAATGCCTGTCGGCTGCACACCTTGCCAAACGTTCAGGGCCGCATCGCGGCCCTGAACGACCTACACCAGCAGGTGCTGCGCATGGAAGCGCAAATGATCCTCGACGAAGGTCGCAATAAAGTAGTAGCTGTGATCATAGCCCGGCTGCACGCGCAGCGTCAGCGGAAACCCAACCTCTTTCGCCACCACATCCAGCCGCTCCGGCTGCAGCTGATCCGCCAGGAACTGATCGCTGTCGCCCTGATCGATCAGGAGCGGCAAGCGCGACTGCACCTCACGCATCAGCGCGCAGCTGTCATATTCACGCCAGGCCGCGCGATCATCGCCCAGATAGGCGCTGAACGCTTTCTGCCCCCAGGGCACCTCGCTCGGATTAACAATAGGCGCAAAGGCGGACGCCGATGCAAAGCGGTTGCCGAGACGCAGCGCCAGCATCAGCGCGCCGTGGCCGCCCATCGAATGCCCCATAATCGACTGCCGCTCGCTGATGTTGAAGTTGCTGGCGATCAGCGCCGGCAACTCCTGACTCAGGTAGTCGAACATGCGAAAGTGGGCCGACCAGGGCGCCTGGGTGGCGTTAAGGTAAAACCCTGCGCCCTGGCCGAGATCGTAAGCCTCGTCGTTGGCGACCGCCTCGCCGCGCGGGCTGGTGTCCGGCATAATCAGCACCAGACCCAGCTCCGCCGCGACGCGCTGCGCGCCGGATTTGGTGCTGAAGTTCTCATCCGTGCAGGTCAGGCCTGCCAGAAACCACACCGCGGGCGGCGGCGTGTCGCCTTTCGGATTGGGCAAAAATATGCTGAAGGTCATCGGGCAGTTAAGCGCGGCTGACTGATGTCGCCAGCGTTGCTGCCAGCCGCCGAACATCCGGTGTTCTTCCAGCAGTTCCAGCGTGGATGCCATATCGCCTCCCGATTACTTGTTAAAATGCACCACCGAACGGATCGATTTCCCTTCATGCATCAGGTCGAAGGCGTCGTTGATCTCTTCCAGCGGCATGGTGTGGGTAATAAAGTCGTTCAGCGCGAACTTGCCGTCGAGGTAATCCTGCACGATGCCCGGCAGCTGTGAGCGACCCTTCACGCCGCCGAAGGCGGAACCGCGCCAGACGCGGCCGGTCACCAGCTGGAACGGACGGGTTGAGATCTCTTCGCCCGCGCCGGCCACGCCGATAATCACCGATTCGCCCCAGCCCTTATGGCAGCACTCGAGCGCGGAACGCATTACGTTGACGTTGCCTATGCACTCAAAAGAGAAATCGACGCCGCCGTCGGTCATCTCGACGATCACTTCCTGAATCGGCTTCTCATGATCTTTCGGGTTTACCAGGTCAGTCGCGCCCAGTTTGCGCGCCAGGTCGAATTTGCTGGTGTTGATGTCGATAGCGATGATGCGGCCCGCTTTCGCCATCTTCGCGCCGATAATCGCCGACAGGCCGATGCCGCCGAGGCCAAAAATCGCCACGGTATCGCCTTCTTTCACTTTCGCCGTGTTCATCACCGCGCCCATGCCGGTGGTCACGCCGCAGCCCAAAAGACATACCTCTTCCAGCGGCGCCTCTTTGCTGATTTTCGCCAGCGAAATTTCCGGTACCACGGTGTACTCGGAGAAGGTCGAGGTGCCCATATAGTGGAAAATTGGCTTGCCGTCTTTGAAGAAGCGCGTGGTGCCGTCCGGCATCAGGCCTTTGCCCTGAGTGGCGCGGATCGCCTGGCAGAGGTTGGTTTTACCCGACAGGCAGAATTTGCACTTGCCGCACTCCGGGGTGTAAAGCGGGATCACGTGATCGCCGACTTCGACGCTGGTGACGCCTTCGCCGACCGCTTCTACTACGCCGCCGCCTTCATGGCCGAGGATGGCCGGGAATACACCTTCCGGATCTTTGCCGGACAGGGTATAGGCATCGGTATGGCACACGCCGGTAGCAACGATGCGCACCAGCACTTCGCCTTTCTGCGGCGGCATCAAATCCACTTCTTCGATTTTCAGCGGTTCGCCAGCGGCCCAGGCAACGGCGGCGCGAGTTTTAATCATGTTCATGCAATCCCTCTTGCGGTCAGATGGGGACGCGCCGGTCTGGTCGCGTCCATGGTCGTCATATCAATAAAAATAGCGCTTAATCAGCCACTACTCTGCCATCTGCAATGGATGCAGCAGCTGGTCGTCCTGAGGACGGTCGTCGAACATATCAATAATCAAATACTTCAGTGCTTCAACGTTGGGAGTAAAGGCGTCGCGGCGCCACATCAGCCAGGTGGCGGTGTCGCGGTAAGCCGCCGGCAGCTGATGCGCCTGCACGCGGGCGCGCTCAGGCATCTGCTTCAGCACCGAGTCGGGGATCATCGCCACGCCCGCACCGCCCGCCACGCAGGCCATCATCGCGTGGTAGGACTGGATCTCCATCACGCTGCCGGGGGCGACACCGCTGTCCCGGTACCAGGATTCCAGCTTCACGCGGTAGGAGCAGCTGTTGCGAAAGGCGAACAGGGTGTCATTTTGCGCGTCGCGCGCGCTCTCGACCGGCGCATGATCCAGGCTGGTGATCAGCGTCAGGGTTTCGCGAAAGGCGATGCAGCCGTTGAGATCGTCATAAGGCGCGGGACCGTCTACCAGCGCGGCGGCCAGCGTGCCTTCGCACACCTTGTCAATAATCTCACCGGAGGTGCCGGTGATCAGCGACAGCGACACCTTCGGGAAGCGCTGATGATAGGCCGCCAGCAGGCCTGGCAGGCGCGTTGCGGCGGTGCTCTCCATCGAGCCGAGCGCAAAGTTGCCGGCCGGTTCACCCGCGCGCGCCATGCTCAGTGCCTCGTCGCTCAGTGCCAGGATGCGCTGCGCGTAGTTAAGGAAATTATGGCCCATCGGCGACAGGCGAATGCGCTGTTTCTCGCGTATAAACAGATCGACGCCCATCTCCTCTTCCAGCTGACGCAGCCGCGTGGTGAGGTTGGAGGGGACGCGATGGAGCTGTTCCGCAGCGCGCGCCAGCGAACCGGTTTCGGCCACGGAACAGAACATGCGTAGCTGGACAAGATCCATATATTCTCTTATCGTAAACAACTTGATATGAATTATTCAGTTTTCGTGAGTTTAATAAGCTGGCATCTTATAAGCAAGCATAAAAATACCCGGGAGCAGGAATATGGCTTTTCGCGTGGCGCTCAGCGCCTTTCTGGCGCTGGTGGTGGTGATGGGCATCGGACGGTTCGCCTTTACGCCGCAGGTGCCGCTGATGATACACGACGGCCAGCTGACGCTGACCAGCGCCAGTCTGGTGGCGGCGCTCAACTATCTCGGCTATCTGTGCGGCTCTTTTGACGCGATGCGCGCGCGGCGGCGCGTCGAGCTGCGCCTGCAGCTGGGCGTCTGGGGCGCAGTCATCCTGACGCTGCTCTCCGCCTGCGTCAGCGGCCCCTGGCTGCACGGCGCGGTGCGTTTTTTAATCGGCTGGGCGAGCGGCGTGGCGCTGGTGCTGGTCGCCGCCTGGAGCAGCGAGCAGCTGCATCACTACGGTCGGCCCAGCCTGTCGGCGGCGGTGTTCGCAGGGCCGGGCGCGGGCATTTTCATCAGCGGCCTGCTGGCGGTGCAGCTGCATACGTCGCAGGCGTCCGCCTCGCTGGCGTGGGCTGCCTACGGCCTGCTGGCGCTGCTGATTATCGCCGCTATCGCGCGCAATTTGCCGCGCCGCGTCGGCGAGCTGCATCGTCCCGATCAGGCGCCGGATCCGCTGGTGCTGACCGTTGACCTGCGGCGGCTGGTGCTGAGCTACAGCCTGGCGGGCTTCGGCTATATCCTGCCCGCCACCTTTCTGTCGCAGATGGCGGCGGCGCGCTTTCCCGACGGCGCTTTCGCCCAGTTCGTCTGGCCGATCTTCGGCGGCGCGGCGATAGTCGGCATCGCGCTAGGGATCCTGACGCGCGGCCTCGCCAGTAATAACCGGCGGCTCGCTTTCGTGCTCTGGGCGCAGGCGCTGGGCGTGGTGGCGGCGGCGGCGCTGCCCGGCTTTAGCGGCCTGCTGCTCGGCGCGCTGCTGGTGGGCGGCGGCTTCCTTTGCGTGGTGCAGCTGGCGCTGGCCTATGCGCGCGAGCTGGCGCCGCAGCACACGCGCTATATGGCGGGGCTGCTGACCACCGGCTACGCCGTCGGGCAGCTGGTGGGGCCGGTGCTGTCGTCGCTCTCGACCGCGCTGCTGCATCGGCTGGAGCCGGCGCTGTGGATTGCCGGACTGGGACTGGCGGCCGCCGGACTGCTGGTATGGCGACGATCGTCGTGAAACGCTTTCATCGCCGATTGGATTGATTACTGGATTACCCCAGCGGAAAGCTTCACAATACGCGCTCAGAATTGAATCCGCCGGTCTCCCCGGCGGGCGTTACACCTGCGGAGATGAGTACGATGAGCACCCTTAGTCAGGAAGCAATCCTGGTTCACGAAGCGCTGCTGGCGCGAGGCCTGGAAACGCCGTTACGCGCGCCGACGCGTGAAATGGATGATGAAACCCGTAAGCGCCTGATCGCCGGCCACATGACCGAGGTTATGCAGCTGCTGAATCTGGATCTCGAGGATGACAGCCTGATGGAGACGCCACATCGCATCGCCAAAATGTATGTGGATGAGATTTTCTCCGGTCTGGATTACGCAAACTTCCCCAAAATCACCGTCATCGAAAACAAGATGAAAGTGGATGAGATGGTGACGGTGCGCGATATCACCCTGACCAGCACCTGCGAGCATCACTTCGTGATTATCGACGGCAAAGCGACCGTGGCCTATATTCCGAAAGAGAAGGTGATCGGCCTGTCGAAGATCAACCGCATCGTGCAGTTCTTCGCCCAGCGCCCGCAGGTGCAGGAGCGTCTGACTCAGCAGGTGCTGGTGGCGCTGCAGACGCTGCTCGGCACCAACAACGTTGCGGTCTCTATCGATGCGGTGCACTACTGCGTGAAAGCGCGCGGGGTGAAAGACGCCACCAGCGCCACCACCACCACCTCGCTGGGCGGCCTGTTTAAGTCGAGCCAGAATACCCGTCAGGAGTTCCTGCGCGCGGTGCGTCATATTTAACGGACACCGGCAGCCTTAGCCGCCGTCTGCTCTCAGGCGGCGGTGCTTCACGCTAACAGGGATCGCTATGCAACGTTATCATGTGCTGGATTTCATTCGCGGCTGCGCCATCCTCGGCATTTTGTTGCTCAACATTGTTGGCTTCGCCTTACCTTCTGCCGCCTATCTTAATCCCGCCTGGCGCGGCGATTCCGCCACCGATGAGATCTGGACCTGGGCGGTGCTTGACCTGCTGGCACAGCTGAAATTCCTGACCTTATTCGCGCTGCTGTTTGGCGCGGGCCTGCAGCTTCAGCTGCCGCGCGGCGGCCGCTGGCTCTCGGCGCGCCTGACGCTGCTGGCGCTTATCGGCCTGTTTCACGCCGTGGCGATGTGGGAAGGGGATATCCTGCTCGATTACGCCATTATCGGTCTTATCGTCTGGCGTATGCTGCGCGACGTCCCCTCGACGCGCAGCCTGTTTCATACCGGCGCGCTGCTCTACCTGGTGGGCTGCGGCGTGCTGCTGATCTTCGGCTCTATCTCCGATCCCGAACCGAGCCGCTCGTGGCTGCCCGGCGCGGCTGACCTGGAGTATGAACGCTTCTGGAAGCTGGCCGGCGGCTGGGAAGCGGTGCAGAACCGCCTCGACCATCTCTCCTCCAGCCTGATGGCGCTGGCGGCGCAGTATGGCTGGCAGCTGGCCGGGCTGATGATGATGGGCGCCGCGCTGCTGCGCTGCGGCTGGCTGACCGGGGAGTTTAGCCTGCGCCACTACCGGCGCTGCGCCGCGCTTCTGCTGGCCGTTGGCTATGTCATCGCCCTGTCTGGGGTGGCGTCGCAGTGGATGCTGCACTGGTCGTTTCGCTGGAGCGGCTTCTACCTGCAGGTGCCGCGCGATCTCGCCAGCCCTTTTATCAGTCTTGGCTACGCCGCGCTGATCCTCGGCTACTGGCCGCAGCTGGCGCGCTGGCGCCTCACGTCGGCGATTCAGTGCGTCGGGCGCATGGCGCTGAGCAACTATCTGCTGCAAACGCTGATCTGCACCACGCTCTTCTACCGCTTCGATCTCTTTATGCGTTTCGATCGCCTGCAGCTGCTGGCGTTTGTGCCGGCTGTCTGGCTGGTCAATATTCTCTTCTCAACGATCTGGCTGCGCTTTTTTCCTCAGGGCCCGCTTGAATGGCTATGGCGTCGCCTGACGCAGCTGGCGGCGGGCAAAACGCCGCATCGCTCCTCATTCAGATAATGATGTTCATCACAAAGGTTACATAATTGTATGTAACCGTTTTCATGAGTGTGACGTGATTCACGCTGCTGCCTCGCCGCGCCTGCCAGAATAGCGCCGGATGACTTCCTGGCGTAATGCCTTTTTCCTCTGTGGAACAGCTGCATGATAACGATTCGTGATGTTGCCCGTCTGGCTGGCGTGTCGGTGGCGACCGTCTCGCGCGTGCTGAATAACAGCAGCGCCGTTACCGCGGAGACGCGCGACGCGGTGCTGCAGGCGGTGGATTCACTGGGCTACCGGCCCAACGCCAACGCGCAGGCGCTGGCAACGCAGATCAGCGACACCATCGGCGTCGTGGTGATGGACGTCTCCGATCCCTTCTTCGGCGCGCTGGTGAAAGCGGTGGATACCGTGGCGCAGCGCCTGCACAAACATGTGCTGATCAGTAACTCCTGGCATCAGGAAGATAAAGAGCGCCATGCGATTGAGGTGCTGATCCGTCAGCGCTGCAATGCGCTGGTGGTACACGCGAAAACGCTTTCAGACGAGGAGCTCGCCTCGTTTATGCAGCAGGTGCCAGGCATGGTGATGGTCAACCGCATCGTGCCAGGCTTTGCTCATCGCTGCGTCAGTCTGGATAACGTGGCAGGCGCGCTGATGGCGACCCGCATGCTGCAGCAGCAGGGACACGGCCGCATCGGCTACCTCTGCTCCAGCCACGACATTGAAGATGTGCAGCAGCGGCGCGAGGGCTGGGAGCAGGCGCTGGCGGAGCAGGGGATTCGGCCGCAGGAGAGCTGGATCGCCAGCGCCGAGCCCGATATGCAGGGCGGCGAGGCGGCGATGGTGGAGCTGCTGGGGCGCAACGTGCACCTCAGCGCGATTTTCGCCTATAACGACGGCATGGCGGCTGGCGCACTTACCGCGCTAAAAGATAACGGTATTCAGGTGCCACAGCATTTCTCTGTCATCGGCTTCGATGATATCCCGATGTCGCGTTACACCGATCCGCAACTGACTACGGTGCGCTATCCCATTGTTTCTATGGCCAAACTTGCCACCGAGCTGGCGCTGAGCGGCGTGGCGGGCCAGCTGGACGTCAGCGCGCAGCACGTCTTTATGCCGACGCTGGTGCGTCGTCACTCTGTGGCACAGCGGCAAAATGTGGAGTCGGTCACTAATTCAGGCGATAGCGCCATGTAACCGTTTTCAATCTGTGATTGTATTCACAGTTAATTAACATGCCGCTCACTATGATGGCAGCGTCTTACCGGACTGAAACATTATGTAACGCCGCACTAACCGCAGCAGGCGTGGTTTCAGCAACCCGTTGAAAAGGTTCATCACATCTTGAGGATGCGTTGTCGCACATGGAAGTCAGGTTTCTGGACGGCGATTCAGCGGGGCAGCGCGATTTCACTCGCCTCTTTGCCACTCGCCGAATCTTATTTTACCGAAAGCTCCTGCGCGCCTGACGCGTCTGAGCCAGTACTACCCTGCATAAAACCGGAGATACCATGAATAAGAAGGTTTTCACGCTCACAGCTTTGGTTGCCAGCATGATGTTCGGCGCAACGGCACACGCAGCGGACACGCGTATCGGCGTGACCATCTATAAGTATGACGACAACTTTATGTCGATGGTTCGTAAGGACATCGAGAAAGAGGCTAAAAACCTTGGCGGCGTACAGCTGCTGATGAATGACTCGCAGAACGACCAGTCCAAACAGAACGACCAGATCGACGTGCTGATGGCAAAAGGCGTGAAGGCGCTGGCGATTAACCTGGTGGATCCGGCCGCGGCGGCCGTGGTGATTGACAAGGCGCGCAGTAATGACGTGCCGGTGGTGTTCTTCAACAAAGAGCCGAACGCGAAAGTGCTGGCCAGCTATGACAAAGCCTACTATGTCGGCACCGACTCCAAAGAGTCCGGCATTATTCAGGGCAAACTGATTGAGAAGCACTGGAAAGCCTCGCCGAACTGGGACCTGAACAAAGATGGTCAGATTCAGTTCGTGCTGCTGAAAGGCGAGCCGGGCCATCCGGATGCTGAAGCGCGCACCAAATACGTTATCGATACCCTGAATCAGGACGGCATCAAGACCCAGCAGCTGGCGATGGATACCGCGATGTGGGATACCGCTCAGGCGAAAGATAAAATGGATGCGTGGCTCTCCGGTCCGAACGCCAACAAAATCGAAGTGGTGATCGCCAACAACGACGCCATGGCGATGGGCGCGGTTGAAGCGCTGAAAGCGCATAACAAGACCTCGATTCCGGTGTTCGGCGTCGATGCGCTGCCGGAAGCGCTGGCGCTGGTGAAGTCGGGCGCGATGGCGGGTACCGTGCTGAACGATGCGGAGAACCAGGCGAAAGCGACGCTGGATATGGCGAAAAACCTGGCGGACGGCAAGGCCGCGACCGAAGGCACCAGCTATAAGATCGCCGATAAAATCGTCCGCGTGCCTTACGTGGCGGTGGACAAAGAGAACCTGTCTCAGTTCCAGAAGTAATCCTGTCCGGGCGCGGCTAAGCCGCGCCCTGTTTTCACGTGACCAACGCTTTTTTTAGCCAGGTAAATTATGGCCAGTGATAATCCGACCGCGCAGCGTGAATATCTGCTGGAAATGACGAACGTCTCTAAATCATTTCCAGGGGTTAAAGCCTTAGATAATGTAAATTTAAAAGTGCGGCCTCACTCCGTTCATGCATTGATGGGTGAAAACGGCGCCGGTAAATCGACATTATTGAAATGCCTGTTTGGTATTTATAAAAAAGATACGGGGAGCATCCTGTTTCAGGGTGAGGAAATTGATTTTAAAAGTTCAAAAGAGGCGCTGGAAAATGGCGTTTCAATGGTGCATCAGGAACTGAACCTGGTTTTACAGCGCACCGTTATGGACAATATGTGGCTGGGTCGCTATCCGCAAAAAGGGCCGTTTGTCGATCAGGACAAAATGTATCGCGATACCAAAGCGATCTTCGACGAGCTAGATATCGATATCGATCCACGCGACAAAGTGGCGACGCTCTCGGTTTCGCAGATGCAGATGATCGAAATCGCTAAGGCGTTCTCCTATGACGCCAAAATCGTCATCATGGACGAGCCAACCTCTTCGCTGACCGAAAAAGAGGTGAACCATCTGTTCACCATTATTCGCAAGCTGAAAGATCGCGGCTGCGGCATTGTTTATATCTCCCACAAGATGGAAGAGATTTTCCAGCTGTGCGACGAGATCACTATCCTGCGCGACGGTCAGTGGATCGCCACCCAGCCGCTGGAAGGGCTGGATATGGATAAGATCATCTCCATGATGGTCGGCCGCTCCCTGAACCAGCGCTTTCCTGACAAAACCAACGTGCCGGGCGAAACCATTCTTGAGGTGCGCCACTTAACGTCGCTGCGTCAGCCGTCGATCCGCGACGTTTCGTTCGATTTGCGCAAAGGGGAGATTCTGGGCATCGCCGGGCTGGTGGGCGCCAAGCGTACTGATATCGTCGAAACCCTGTTCGGGATCCGCGAGAAGGTGAGCGGCACCATTAAACTGCACGGCAAGGCGATTAATAACCACAGCGCCAACGAAGCCATTAACCACGGTTTCGCCCTGGTGACGGAAGAGCGCCGCTCGACCGGTATTTATGCCTTTCTCGATATCGGGTTTAACTCGCTAATCTCCAATATCAAGAAGTATAAAAACAATATCGGGCTGCTCGATAATAAGCGGATGAAAAGCGATACCCAGTGGGTGATCGACGCCATGCGCGTAAAAACGCCGGGCCACCATACGCAAATTGGATCGCTTTCGGGCGGCAACCAGCAGAAGGTGATTATCGGCCGCTGGCTACTGACCCAGCCTGAAATATTGATGCTTGACGAACCGACGCGCGGCATTGACGTCGGCGCGAAGTTCGAAATTTACCAGCTGATTGCCGAGCTGGCGAAGAAAGAGAAGGGCATCATTATTATCTCTTCCGAAATGCCGGAGCTGTTGGGCATTACCGATCGTATTCTGGTGATGAGCAACGGTCAGGTAGCGGGCATTGTAGATACCAAGACAACCACGCAGAACGAAATATTGCGTTTAGCGTCATTACACCTTTAATGAAGCAAGGGCTGTTAACATGAAAGCGACTACTAAAAAGAATGCGCTAACCTGGCTGAAAGAGGGCGGCATTTATGTCGTTCTGCTGGTTCTGCTGGCGATTATTATTTTCCAGGATCCGACCTTTTTAAGCCTGATGAACCTGAGTAATATTCTGACCCAGTCCTCGGTGCGTATTATTATCGCGCTCGGCGTGGCGGGACTGATCGTTACGCAGGGCACCGACCTGTCGGCCGGTCGTCAGGTGGGGCTGGCGGCGGTGGTGGCGGCGACGCTGCTGCAGTCGATGGATAACGCCAACAAGGTGTTTCCGACGCTGGATACCGTGCCGATTCCGGTAGTGATTCTGGTTGTGTGCGTGATCGGCGGCGTTATCGGTCTGGTGAATGGCCTGATCATCGCCTACCTCAAGGTGACGCCGTTTATTACCACGCTCGGCACCATGATTATCGTCTACGGCATCAACTCGCTCTATTACGATTTTGTTGGCGCGTCGCCGATTGCGGGCTTTGACAGCGGCTTCTCGAAGTTTGCTCAGGGCTTCCTGCGCTTTGGCGACTTCAAGCTCTCTTACATTACCTTCTACGCAATTGCCGCCATCATTTTCATCTGGATCCTCTGGAACAAGACCCGCTTCGGCAAGAATATTTTTGCTATCGGCGGCAACCCGGAAGCGGCGAAGGTCTCTGGCGTGAACGTCAACCTTAACCTGATTCTGATCTATGCGCTGTCCGGCGTGTTTTACGCCTTCGGCGGCATGCTGGAAGCGGGCCGTATCGGCAGCGCCACCAACAACCTCGGCTTTATGTATGAGCTGGACGCCATTGCGGCGTGCGTGGTGGGCGGCGTTTCCTTTGCTGGCGGCGTGGGTACGGTAGCAGGCGTAGTGACCGGCGTGCTGATCTTTACCGTGATCAACTACGGTCTGACCTATATCGGCGTTAACCCTTACTGGCAGTACATTATCAAGGGCGGCATTATTATCTTCGCCGTGGCGCTGGATTCGCTGAAGTATTCGCGTAAGAAGTAAGAGCAAAATATGTTGAAAAAGAGCGACCTTCGAGTCGCTCTTTTTGTTTGCGGGTGCCCCTTGTGTGTGTCAGAAGCGGCGCGGGCGACAGGGGCTGTTTCGCAAAGTCGCTCAAGGCATCCCTGCTCGCTCGGCCCGCGCGGACACGCACCTCCTCCCTGAGGTGCGCCCGTACCGGGCCAACGCGGGGCGTTGTTCAAAAACGCTCCCGGCGTTTTTGTCCCTGGCGCGGGACGCTTTGCTCCACAGCCCCTGTCGCCCGCCTGGCAGGCTTTTGAGCCGCCTGAATGAAACGGCACGGAGCTCTTTCTATTTCCGCGTTTTCTGCTCGCTTTCCAGCAGCTGCTCCGGCGTTACCGCCGGATAGCTCTGCGCATCTTCCGGCACCTCATACACCGCCGGGATCGGCACCAGCGGGCCGAGGAAGCGCGGCTCGCGCTTCATCACGTAGAGATCGGCCAGCGCGCCGAGGCGCGCGCCCACCTCGCGGAAGCGGACGCTGAGCATATTCTTCGGTGACGGCACCGCGTAGCACTGCGCCTGAATCCCCATATGCAGGGCGATAAACAGCGCGCGCTCGCAGTGGAAGCGCTGGGTGATAATAATAAAGTCGTTGGTGTCGAACACCTTGCGCGTGCGCACGATAGAGTCGAGCGTACGGAAACCGGCATAGTCCAGCACGATATCCTGCGGATCGACGCCAGCTTTGATCAGATCGCGACGCATGGTCATAGGCTCGTTATAGCTGCTCATGGCGTTATCGCCGCTCAGCAGCAGATAGTTAACCTTGCCGCTGTTATAGGCGTTCAGCGCGCCCTGAATGCGATAGAGGTAATACTGGTTGTAGACGCCGGTGCGGTAATACTTGGCGGTGCCCAGCACCACGCCAACCTGACGGTGCGGCAGCGAGGCGACATCTTCATAAATATAGGGCGCGGTTTTCCAGCTGATCCAGCGATCCAGGCCGAGCGCGGTCGCCACCATCAGTAAGATGATGAATAAGAGACCAATAAAAACGCGTTTCAACATACGCGCAAGCGCTCGAGATCGGGAAAAATGGGTGCATCAAGGCTACTTGAGGAGCGGTTACGAAGCAAGGCAACGCCGGTTGGCTGATGGATTTTTGCGCGGCAGCCGGGCCTGAAATGGCCCGGCGACCGGTTGTCAGATTGAGGTACGACGATAGTGACGATACTGCGGCAGCCAGAAATTGTTAGCGACCGCCTGCGACAGCACATCTTCCGACGTCACCACCGCGACGCCCGCCAGCTGCGCCGCTTTGCCCACTTCCATGGCGATGAGTTTCGACACGCCCTGAATATCTTTGATCTCCGGCAGCACCGGACCTTCGCCCTCATTCACCAGCGGCGAACAGTCGGCCAGCGCGCGGCTTGCCGTCATCAGCATCGAGTCGGTGACGCGCGTCGCGCCTGAGGCGATGACGCCCAGCCCAATGCCCGGGAAAATATAGGAGTTGTTGCACTGGGCGATTGGATAGGTTTTGCCTTTCCAGCTTACCGGCGAGAAGGGGCTGCCGGTTGCGACCAGCGCCGCGCCGTCGGTCCACGCGATAATATCCGCTGGCGTCGCCTCGACGCGCGATGTCGGGTTCGACAGCGGCATTACGATAGGACGCGCGCAGTGCTTATGCATCTCGCGGATAATCTCTTCGGTAAACAGGCCCGGCTGGCCGGAGACGCCGATCAGAATATCGGGACGGGCGTTGCGCACCACGTCCAGCAGCGAGATAGAATCGCTGGCGGTGTCCCAGGCTTTCAGGTTCTCGCTCTTCTGCACCAGCTTGCTCTGGAAATCGAGCAGGTTCGGCAGCTTGTCGGTCAGCAGGCCGAAACGATCGACCATTAGCACGCGGCCGCGCGCCTCTTCGTCGCTCAGGCCTTCCGATTTCATCTGCGCGATAATTTGCTCGGCGATGCCGCATCCGGCGGAGCCTGCACCGAGGAACACCACTTTCTGCTCGCACAGGCGGCTGCCTGCGGCGCGGCTGGCGGCGATCAGCGTGCCGACGGTCACGGCGGCGGTGCCCTGAATATCGTCGTTGAAGCAGCAGATCTCGTCGCGATAGCGCTGCAGCAGCGGCATGGCGTTTTTCTGCGCAAAGTCTTCAAACTGCAGCAGCACGTTCGGCCAGCGGCGTTTAACCGCCTGGATAAAGTCGTTAACAAAGGCGTCGTACTCTTCGCCGGTGATGCGCGGATGACGCCAGCCCATATAGAGCGGATCGTTAAGCAGCTGCTGATTGTTGGTGCCGGCGTCCAGCACGACCGGCAGCGTATAGGCTGGCGAAATGCCGCCGCAGGCGGTATAGAGCGACAGCTTGCCGATAGGAATGCCCATGCCGCCGATGCCCAAATCGCCGAGGCCGAGAATACGCTCGCCGTCGGTGACCACAATCACCTTTACGTTCTGCTTGGTCGCGTTCTGCAGCATGTCTTCGATGCGATCGCGATTCGGATAGGAGATAAAGACGCCGCGCGCGCGGCGGTAGATCTCGGAGAAGTGTTCGCAGGCCGCGCCGACGGTTGGGGTATAGATAATCGGCATCATCTCTTCGAGATGGTTGTCGAGCAGGCGATAGAAGAGGGTTTCGTTGGTGTCCTGAATGTTGCGCAGGTAGACGTGCTTATCGTTATTGTTTTTAAAGTCCTGAAACTGACGCCAGGCGCGCTCTGCCTGCTCTTCAATGCTCTCAACCGCTTCAGGCAGCAGGCCGTTGAGGTTAAATTCGTTGCGCTCTTCCAGTGAGAAGGCGCTGCCTTTATTCAGCAGGGGAAATTCCAGCAGGATCGGGCCAGCGTAGGGGATGTACAGCGGACGCTTACTTTCGTACTCATGTTCCATGAAGGGATGCTCCGGTTGCGGTGTTGTCTGGCAAAGCTCAGACGCCAGTCATTCTTTTTGTGTGTTGCTGGCGCACGATCCTATGAAATTTCTCGCCGATGTACAGCTTTTGTAAATAAAAGATAGCGCCAGTGTTGGAAAGCGTGTGCTGTGCCTCAGCCTCGGTGCAGCGTGACGCAGCTCAGCTGTTTACATCCCAGCGCGGCCAGGGTCGCCTGCGTCGCGGCGAACTGATTCAGCGTGGCGTTTTCCACTTCGGCCAGCGTGGCGGCCTCAATATTTTCGCAGGCTTCACCCTGCATATTCAGCAGGATCAGCGCCGCCTGGAGCGGCGGCAGGCTCGGATTGAAGGCGGCGTTCTCGGCGTAGCGCCCGGTAACCGTCGCGCCGCTCGCGGTGCGCAGCGCAATGCCGCTGTGCGAGCCGCTGTATGGCGCATGGCTCTGGCTGGCGGCGGCGATGGCCGCCTGCGCGAGCGCATCGCCTTCCGCCTGATAGCCGTGATCGACCTTATCCAGCAGCAGGGTAGTGATGTTCAAATCGCGCGGGCCGAAGGCGTCTGGCAGGTAGTCCGCCAGGGTGCTGACGCCGCGACCGGGCAGGCTAATGCGCAGATCGGTGCCGCTGTTGAGTTCGTTCATAAACTGGCGACAGTGGCCGCACGGCGTGTAGTTAACCGTGACCGCCTCCAGGCGAGGCTCGCCGCGTAGCCAGGCGTGCGCAATCGCGCTCTGTTCGGCGTGGACCGTTTGCTGCATCGCCACGCCTGCAAACTCCATATTCGCGCCGAAGTACCAGCAACCGCTGACGCCGCGCGCTACGGCGCCGACGTTGAAGCGTGAGACCGGCGCCACCGCGCAAGCTGCCGCCAGCGGCAGCAGCGCCAGAGCAAGGGCGTCGGCATCCAGCCGGGTCTGCTGCATCAGCGATGCGACCTGCTCCGGCGTCAGCGCCGCCTGAAACTGCGCGTCGTCAAGAATCGGGCGCAGCGCGCTTTGCAGATCGGCGGGCAGCGCGTCGAAGGCGGAGGTGAAACGTGGATGCATGATAGCCTCGTTAATATCAGGCGGCCCATTGCCGCCAGAGGGGTTATATGTGATCTGTATCGCTCTGACAATGCAACAGATTTGCATCGTTTCAACTTTGCGAGATCTATCGCAAAGTTTTACCCAAACGCGTGCAGCAGCAGCGGAAAAATAAAGGGTGCCAGCAGCGAGGTGATGATGCCGCACAGCACCAGCGCCAGCGAGCTGAACGCGCCTTCCTGGTAATCCACCTCCGCCGCGCGCGCCGTGCCGAGCGCGTGTGATGCATTGCCGATTGCCAGTCCGCGCGCCGCGCGAGTTTTTATCCCCAGCAGGTTCAGCACCATATGGCCGAAGACCGCGCCGAGCACGCCGGCGATCAGCACGCAAATAGCGCTGATCGCGGGGATGCCGTGCAGCGAGGCGGAGACCGCCATTGCAATGGGCGTAGTGACCGATTTAGGCAGAATGGTCGCGGCGATTTCCGGCGTCGCGCCCATCCACAGCGCGATAGCGGTGCCGGAGACCATCGCGGTCAGGCTGCCGATAAAGCAGACGCCGATCAGCGATTTCCAGCGCGCACGGATTTGATGCATCTGCTCGTAGAGCGGCAGCGCCAGCGCGACCACCGCGGGCTGCAGCAGCTGATTGAGGATCTGGCTGCCGGCGAAATAGCGCGCGTAGGGGATCTGCAGCACCAGCAGCAGCGGGATAATGATCGCCATCGCGACCAGCAGCGGATTGAGCAGCGAGATTTTCAGCTTCGCCGCCAGGCGACGCGCCAGCATAAAAACCCCGACGCTGAGCGGCAGCGACCACCAGATGTCATTCACTGGGCTTCTCCTGCACGCTGCGCGTATGAATTTTATGGGCGCTCCAGCCGACTATCGTCAACACCAGAAAAGTGCTGACCACGATAGAGACCACGACTGGACCGAACTGCGCGCTGAGAACGTCGGTGTAGTTCATCACCCCAACGCTGATGGGCACAAACAGCAGCGCCATATAGCGGATCAGCAGGTGGCAGCCGGGTTTTACCCACTCCACCGGAAGGATTTGCGTCGCCAGCAGGGCGAACAGCGTCAGCATGCCGAGGATACTGCCGGGAATGGTGACAGGCAGCAGCAAAGAGAGGGCGTTGCCCGCATAGAGGCAGAGATAGATGATGACGAAGGCGCGCACGTAGCGCCAGCACAGAGACAGCACGGTGGGCATAGCAGGCTCCTGTTTTTACTGCACAACATCATACGCGACATGGGATAAAAAAGGGCGACATTGCTGTCGCCCTGATGACCGCAGAGAAGCTTGCGAGCGGGTGGCATGGACCGAAGAGCAAAGCGTCCTGCGCCAGGGATGGCGCAGGCCGAGCTGGCAGGCATGCCGTCTTTTGCGTCTTTGCGATCGGGCCATGCCACCCGCGATGGGCACATTGCCCTGGCCTTAAAGACGACAAATTCGGCGCTCTTCTTTCAGCCTGACTCCTTACTTAACCGGCATGCCCGGCTGCGCGCCGCTGTCGACGGAGAGCACAAACAGATCTTTGCCGCCCGGACCCGCTGACAGCACCATGCCTTCCGACACGCCGAAACGCATCTTACGCGGCGCGAGGTTGGCGACAATAATCGTCATTTTACCGATTAGCACCGATGGATCTGGATAGGCCGCGCGGATGCCGGAGAAGATCTGGCGCTTCTCGCCGCCCAGATCGAGCTGCAGACGCAGCAGCTTATCAGAACCTTCCACCAGCTCGGCGTGTTCGATCAGCGCTACGCGCATATCGACTTTGGCGAAATCGTCAATGGTAATGGTATCGCCAATCGGCGCATCCGCCAGCGGGCCGGTTGCCGGCTGGCTGGCCGCGGCGGCATCTTCTTTCGACGCTTCAATCAGCGCGTTAACTTTCGTCATTTCGATACGTCCATAGAGCGCTTTGAATGGCGCCACCTGGTGATTAAGCAGCGGCTGCGCAATGGCATCCCAGCGCAGTTCGCTGTTAAGGAACGCTTCGGCGCGCTCGCTCAGGCTCGGCAGCACCGGTTTCAGCCAGGTCATCAGCACGCGGAACAGATTGATGCCCATCGAGCAGATCGCCTGCAGGTCGGCGTCGCGGCCCTCTTCCTTCGCCACCACCCACGGCGCCTGCTCGTCCACATAGCGGTTAGCCAGATCGGCCAGCGCCATGATTTCACGAATGGCGCGGCTGTACTCGCGGCTCGCCCAGGCTTCGCCAATCTTCTCTGAGGCGTCGACAAAGGTCTGGTAGAGCGCGGAATCCGCCAGTTCGGCTGAAAGCTGACCGTTAAAGCGCTTGGTCAGGAAGCCAGCGTTACGCGACGCCAGATTCACCACCTTGTTGACGATATCGGCGTTGACGCGCTGCACGAAGTCTTCCAGATTCAGGTCGATGTCATCGATGCGTGAAGAGAGCTTGGCGGCGTAGTAGTAGCGCAGGCTGTCCGCGTCCAGATGTTGCAGCCAGGTGCTCGCCTTAATAAAGGTGCCGCGCGACTTAGACATTTTGGCGCCGTTTACCGTCACATAGCCGTGCACGAACAGATTGTTAGGCTTGCGGAACTGGCTACCTTCCAGCATCGCCGGCCAGAACAGGCTGTGGAAGTAGACGATATCCTTGCCGATAAAGTGATAGAGCTCGGTGGTGGAATCTTTCTTCCAGAACTCGTCAAAATCGATATCGCCGCGCTTGTCGCACAGGTTCTTGAACGCGCCCATATAGCCGATCGGCGCGTCCAGCCAGACGTAAAAATATTTGCCCGGCGCATCAGGGATCTCAAAGCCGAAGTAGGGCGCATCGCGGGAGATATCCCACTGCTGCAGCCCGGATTCGAACCACTCCTGCATCTTGTTCGCTACCTGCTCCTGCAGTGCGCCGGAGCGCGTCCAGGCCTGCAGCATGGCGCTAAACGACGGCAGATCGAAGAAGAAGTGCTCGGAGTCGCGCATCTCTGGCGTTGCGCCGGAAACCACCGACTTCGGCTCGATCAGCTCGGTGGGGCTGTAGGTCGCGCCGCACACTTCGCAGTTGTCGCCGTACTGATCCGGCGATTTGCATTTCGGGCAGGTGCCCTTCACAAAACGATCCGGCAGGAACATCCCTTTTTCCGGATCGTAGAGCTGAGAGATGGTGCGGTTCTTAATAAAACCGTTCTCTTTCAGGCGGGTATAGATCAGCTCCGACAGCACGCGGTTTTCGTCGCTGTGCGTCGAGTGGTAGTTGTCGTAGCTGATGTTGAAGCCAGCGAAATCGACCTGATGTTCCTGACTCATTTCGGCAATCATCTGCTCCGGCGAGATGCCCAACTGCTGTGCTTTCAGCATGATCGGCGTACCGTGCGCGTCGTCGGCGCAGATGAAATAGACCTGATTGCCACGCATTCGCTGGTAACGCACCCAAATATCTGCCTGGATATGCTCGAGCATGTGGCCGAGATGGATCGATCCGTTCGCGTACGGCAGGGCGCACGTTACCATTATTTTTTTAGCGACTTGAGTCATAGTTTGCGTAGCTTTCTGTTGATTGAAAAAACGGGCTTAGATGGTAACTCATGCCCTGGCGGGCGTAAACACAAGGGCGGTCTGGCGTTGACCGCCTCGACATCTGATATCATTGTTGTGTTACCGCTGAACCCAGCGTCAGAAAAAATAACAAGGAGTGGGGATGACAGCACAATCCCGGACATCACATTCACCTGAAGCCTTACGCGCCATGGTTATGGGCGTGTTAAGCGGCTTCCGGCATCCGACCCTCGATCGCAACCTCACCGCACTGAAAGCGCTGCATCATGTGGCACTGCTGGACGGCAAGCTGCATATCGAACTCTGCATGCCCTTCACCTGGGCGAGCGCGTTTGAAGAGCTGAAGGGGCAGGCCAGCGCCGAGCTGCTGCGCCTGACCGGCGCCCAGGCGATCGACTGGCGGCTGCGCCACGATATCGCCACCCTGAAGCGCGTCAAAGGCCAGCCCGGCGTAAACGGCGTGAAAAACATTATTGCCGTCAGCTCCGGCAAGGGCGGCGTCGGCAAGTCGAGCACCGCCGTCAATATGGCGCTGGCGCTGGCGGCGGAAGGGGCGCGCGTCGGCATTCTCGACGCGGATATTTACGGTCCGTCGGTGCCCAATATGCTGGGTACCGAGCATGAGCGTCCCACCTCGCCGGACGGCACTCATATGGCGCCGATTATGGCGCACGGCCTCGCCACCAACTCCATCGGCTATCTGGTGACCGATGATAATGCGATGGTGTGGCGCGGACCGATGGCGAGCAAGGCGCTGATGCAGCTGCTTAATGAGACGCTGTGGCCGGATCTCGACTATCTGGTGCTCGATATGCCGCCCGGCACCGGCGACATCCAGCTGACGCTGGCGCAGAGCGTGCCGGTAACCGGCGCGATTGTCGTCACCACGCCGCAGGATATCGCGCTGATCGATGCGCGCAAAGGCATGGTGATGTTCGAGAAGGTCAATGTGCCGGTGCTCGGCGTGGTGGAGAATATGAGCCTGCATATCTGCAGCCATTGCGGCTTCCACGAGCCGATCTTCGGCACCGGCGGCGCGGAAAAGCTGGTGGCGGACTATCAGACGCAGCTGCTGGCGCAGCTGCCGCTGCATATCAACCTGCGCGAAGATCTGGATGATGGCGAACCGACGGTGATCCGCCGACCCGACAGTGAATTTACCGCGCTCTACCGCCAGCTGGCGGGCCGCGTCGCCTCGCGCCTCTACTGGCAGGGCGAAGTGATCCCCGGCGACATCGCTTTCCGCGCGCTTTAACCGCGCGCCGCTGGCGTCTACTCAGGACGCCAGCGGAAAGTGCATCAGCAGATATTTTCCCTGCTCGCTCTCACCCTGCGCGATGATCTTCCAGCCGTGCTTTAAATAGAACGCCTGCGCTGCGTTGTTCATCAACAAACATTTCAGCGCGCCGGTGCTGGTAAAATTCGTCTGCACTCTCTCCAGCAGCGCGGCACCGACGCCGCGGCCCTGATAAGCGGGATCGACGTAGAGGCTGTGAAGGAAGTTGTCATTTTCCAGCACGCCGGCAAAACCGACGCGATGTCCTTCAAGCTCGGCCACCCAGACGGTTTCGCCCAGAATCACGCTGTCGAAATCTTCCAGCTGCCAGTGGCTGTCGTCGAGCCAGCGCCAGTTATGGCGACGCGCGGCAAGAAACAGCGTGCGCAGGAACGGACGATCGGCTTCGGTATAAGAACGTATCTGCACGGTAAACTCCCTTAACGGCAATCAGAGTGCTGGCCTGTCCGCAAGCGGGGGAGAGGGCGCTGGCTCGTCATTAATAAGCGTCTCTACAAAATTAGCAGTTCTGCGAAGAAAAGATAAACCGCGTTAAATCAAGGTGCTTTGCGTGTAGAATGCCGGGGCGGCGTCAATAGCGGTGCGGCTTGCCGCGTTTGATAGCTTTCGTTTATCTGATTGATAACGACTGCGTATTAGAAGTTGGCCCGAAAATTTTGTAACGTACATCACATCTTTTAGCGGAGGACTTCAGATGTCTATCATTAATACCAAAATCAAACCGTTCAAAAACGCTGCGTTTAAAAACGGCGAATTCATCGACGTAACTGAGAAAGACGTTGAAGGTAAATGGAGTGTATTCTTCTTTTATCCGGCTGACTTCACCTTCGTTTGCCCGACCGAACTGGGTGACGTGGCTGACCACTACGAAGAATTCCAGAAACTGGGCGTAGATATCTACTCTGTTTCTACCGACACCCACTTTACCCACAAAGCCTGGCACGGTTCTTCTGAAACCATCGCGAAAATCCAGTACGCCATGATCGGCGACCCGACTGGCGCGCTGACCCGCAACTTCGAAATCATGCGCGAAGCCGAAGGTCTGGCTGACCGCGGTACTTTCATCGTTGACCCGGAAGGCATCATCCAGGCGATCGAAATCACTGCTGAAGGTATCGGCCGCGACGCGTCTGACCTGCTGCGTAAAGTGAAAGCTGCTCAGTATGTCGCTTCTCACCCAGGCGAAGTTTGCCCGGCTAAATGGAAAGAAGGCGACGCAACCCTGGCTCCGTCTCTGGACCTGGTTGGCAAAATCTAATTTCCACACCGGCTTTTCGATCTTCTCTATCGGGTGCTGCGGCACCCGATTTCTTCTGACAGGAACTCACTATGCTCGACACAAATTTAAAAACCCAGCTCAAGGCCTACCTTGAGAAATTAACCAAGCCTGTTGAGTTGATCGCCACCCTGGACGATGGCGCCAAATCAGCGGAAATCCGCGATTTGCTGGCGGATATCGCAAGCCTGTCTGAAAAAGTCAGCTTCCGCGAAGAGAACGATCGTCCGGTGCGTAAACCCTCTTTTCTGATCACCAACCCTGGCTCGCACAGCGGCCCGCGCTTTGCCGGTTCGCCGATGGGTCACGAATTTACCTCTCTGGTGCTGGCGCTGCTGCAGACCGGCGGCCATCCGTCGAAAGAGACGCAGAGCCTGCTTGACCAGGTGGCGTCGCTGGATAGCGACCTGCATTTCGAAACGTACTACTCGCTGTCATGCCACAACTGCCCTGACGTCGTGCAGGCGCTGAACCTGATGGCGATTATCAACCCGCGCGTCTCGCACACGGCGATTGACGGCGGCATGTTCCAGAATGAAATTACCGAGCGCAACGTGATGGGCGTGCCGGCGGTCTACCTGAACGGCAAAGAGTTCGGTCAGGGCCGCATGAGCCTCGCTGAGATCGTCGGCAAGGTCGACACCAACGCCGACAAGCGCGCGGCGGAAGAGCTGAACAAGCGCGATGCCTATGAAGTGCTGATCGTCGGCAGCGGCCCGGCAGGCGCGGCGGCGGCGATCTACTCGGCGCGTAAAGGCATCCGTACCGGCCTGATGGGCGAGCGTTTCGGCGGCCAGGTGCTCGACACCGTAGACATTGAAAACTACATCTCCGTGCAGAAAACCGAAGGCGCTAAGCTGGCCGGCTCGCTGCGCGCCCACGTTGACGACTACGACGTCGACGTGATCGATACCCAGAGCGCTATCAAGCTGATCCCAGCGGCGAAAGAGGGCGGCCTGCACGCCATTGAAACCGCTTCTGGCGCCGTGCTGAAATCACGCAGCATCATCATCGCCACCGGCGCGCGCTGGCGCAACATGGGCGTGCTTGGCGAAGATCAATATCGCACCAAAGGCGTCACCTACTGTCCGCACTGCGACGGCCCGCTGTTTAAAGGCAAACGCGTCGCGGTTATCGGCGGCGGCAACTCCGGCGTTGAAGCGGCTATCGACCTGGCGGGCATCGTCGAGCACGTGACACTGCTGGAGTTCGCCGGCGAAATGCGCGCCGATCAGGTGCTGCAGAACAAGCTGCGCAGCCTGAAAAACGTTGACGTGATCCTGAACGCGCAGACCACGGAAGTGAAAGGCGACGGCAGCAAAGTTACTGGCCTGGCCTATATCGATCGCAACAACCAGACGGCGCACGACATCGCGCTGAGCGGTATCTTCGTGCAGATCGGTCTGCTGCCGAACACCACCTGGCTGGAAGGCGCGGTAGAGCGCAATAAAATGGGCGAGATCCTGATTGATGCGAAATGCGAAACCAGCCTGAAAGGCGTATTCGCGGCGGGCGACTGCACCACGGTGCCGTACAAGCAGATCATCATCGCCAGCGGCGAAGGCGCGAAAGCCTCCCTGAGCGCTTTCGACTACCTGATCCGCACCAAACCGGCTGAATAACCTTTTGCGATAGCCACGCAACGGCCCCGGGACCTCTGTCTCGGGGCTTTTTTTTAATAGCCCGCCCACGACATCAGCATCATCCACACCGGCGTCGTCACCGCCGCGAATAGCGTAGAAAACAGCATGCTTGCCGCCGCCGGGCCGGTCAGCACGTTGAACTTCTGCGACATCAGATAGACGTTGACGCCGACCGCCATCGAGCCGAGCAGCACCACAACCCGACTCTCCAGCGGCGGCAGATGCACCAGCCAGGCGATCGCCCAGATGGTCATCGGCTGTAAAATCAGCTTAAGCAAACAGATGGTATAGCTTTCGCGTAGCCCGTCGCGCACGCGATAGTGCGCCAGGCTCATGCCGAGCGTTACCAGCGAGAGCGGCGCGGCGATAGCGCCGAGCATGCGCAGCGGCTCGGCGGCAATGGCCGGCAGCGGCTGCTTTAAAAAGCTCCAGGCGGTGCCGCTGAGGATGCCGATAATTAGCGGATTCTTCGCCACGCTGAGCAGGGTATGGCCGATGCCCTTCAGCGAGAAGCTGCCCTGCTTCGCCCACTCCACCGAGAGCGTCAGCAGTGTCCAGAGGATCAGGCTGTTGAACACCAGCACCAGCGCCACCGACGGCAGCGCCTGCGGGCCGAGCAGCACCGTTGCCACCGGAATGCCGAGCATCACATTGTTGGAGAAGATGCCGCCGAGCGCGAAAACCGTGCCCGCGACGCCGTCGAGCTTGAACAGCCGCGCCCCCAGCAGGCGGCCAAGGATAAAAATTAGCAAGCAGCTGCCGAAAAAGGCCAGCAGCAGCCGCACATCCACCGGCGGGCTTTTGTAGAAGTCGCTCATTACGCGGAACAGCATGCAGGGCAGGGCGACGTTAAAGACAAAGCGGTTCATGCCTTCGCTGATAGTGAGCGGCCATTTGCCGATGCGCGTCAGGGCATAGCCAAGAAAAATTAAAATAAATAGCGGAGCGGAAAGGTAAATCTGATGGGTAAGGGTATCAAGCAAGCCAGGCATAGCGCGTCTGTTATCGGCATCAGGTAACATCAGCCTAACATGATGTTGCGAAAAGCGTCACCTGGCAGCGCATTCTCTAGCCCAGCCAGCGTCGCGCCTGCGCGTCGCTGATATCGCGATAGTAGACGCGATGTAGCGTCTGGTCGCAGCTTCTGCAGCGGGCAGTAATATGAGTAGAAAAATAGCTTCTGCCATTCGGGGCAACGGCATTAGCACGAGTAATTACAACATCCTGCCAGTGGTGCCAGTGCGGGATAAGCGAAAGCAGTTTCATCGGGTTCCTCTAAAACGGATAGCCAGGATTAAACAGCATGGTTTGCGGGCCCGGAGCATTAGGCTTGTTTTTCAGCGGTGGCTGGTTGATCGAGATCATGTAGAACCGTGCTAACTGGTAATACCTCTTAAGAGGTAGGTGTATTGCTTTCGTTTGCCGCCTCTCCTATGCTGCTGGCGTAACGTTCGACTCGGGATGTGCTTCTGCGTGAAGGCTAAGAAACTTGATTTGAATAATGCCAGCGTAGGGGCCAGGATTTCGCCTGCTTACATCTCCTGATTGCCGAAGGAAAACTGGATAAATAGAAAATGCTACGCAGAAGCCATTCTTATGCATCTCAAAATCTACATTTCGTGATCTAAAGGCGAGTAATCTAATCGCTTTCGGATATACGTACAAGGAAAGCCGCATAAGCGGCTTTATAAACAAAGCTTATATAGAGAGGAGAAAAGATATTATAGTAAATAAAAATAAAAAAATCATTAATAAAAATAGAACAAACTTAACTTTTAGCCATGATACTTTTTCATTAGATAAGCCTTTGATGAAATCATAATGGTCAGAATCCATATTTCTGACTGGAAAACTCCCCTTTTTAAATACGAAAGGCAAGATGAAATAGAAATCTTTCTGAAAGGTTAAGAATATCCCACCTGCTTGTGCAAGAATTATTACTGCTGGTACATAACCGAATCGTTCTCTAAAAGTATCGCACAACAAAAGATGTTGTTTGTTTTTTAGAACAGAATACCCAACTGCGATAAATCCGAAGACTATACACAATAGTGTTGAGGTTGCAGATAGTATGCCCACTATTCACCTACCGTTTTATAGATAAGCTCACCAAGAATTTCACCTTGATCTGACAGGAATTCCCCTCCTACATAACCTGAACCAGTACCAAGAATTACACCACAAGCTAATGCACCAGCCCCAGAGGCTTCTATTGTCAAAGCACCTAATACTACAGTGCATATACCTGTGCCTATTGCTCCGCCTCCGATGCTTCCAATTATGCCACCAGAAAAGCTACCAATCTCTGTGTACCTTTTGTTTCTACACTCAGCCTCGCGACCAACAGTACAAGCCTCATTTATTTCATTGATTAAATGAATCGCGCTAAACCCTATTCCAATATAGCCAGTATAACGCATGGCTTTAACATATTTAGCAGCACGCTCAATATGTGTCGCATACCCCTCAATATCACCGATCCCGGTTTCGTTCCATTTGTGGGTAATAGAACTGCTGGACAGGCCGAGCGCATTTTTTATCTTAGTGTATTGGCCCAGTTTCATTGCCTTATTCAGGAAACCAACCTTTAGCACAGTTTCCAGCTCTTTAAATAGTTGCGCACGCCTCACATAGAATTGATCACCAAGTAGCGCGCCATGGGTTAAATAAGTGTTTTTGTATGTTTCCTGAATCTCTTTGAGAATTTTTTCAATGCTATCAAAGTACTTTCCTGCTGGTTCGGCTGATAGTCCAATTCCTTTATCTGCAATGTTGGAGAAGTTTGCAATAGTGGCGTAATGCTGGTGAAGAAAGTTGGCCTCCTTATGCGTCAGCGGTTCCAGCGCCGCATCAATGCGTTCTTTCGCGGCCTGCATATGCGCTATCTGTTGACTGTCCTGATTCTTCGGATCAACCACCAGCATAATGGAACCGGCTTTATATTTTTTATCTTCCCCGTTCAGCGTAGCGAAAAGATTTTTAGCTCCGACTGGCACCTGTCCGGTGAACAGCAGGCGCTGCCACGCTGCTGTTGTGCCTCCATGCGGGAGTACGGCAAAGCCAGCATCTACGCCTGTTTTTTTCTTTGCAGCCTGAGCATGTTGTTCGGGTTTTTGTTCTGATTTAGACAGGAGCATTGTCGATAAAGATGCTGAATTCATCATTGATGCATTTTTGGGTGGCAGGCTCTCTTCTCTGGAATAAACAGGAAAAGCATTAGAGGGCAGAAATTTAGCTTTACAGGGACAGGAGCTAAAGCTATCTAGCGAACCGGCAACACGCTTGTTATCGGGACCAGTAGTATAAAAGGATATTCCGCCAATAATTTTATATGTTTTGCCATCCTTACCACAGGTAACAGGATCACCTTCTCTGGCCTGCGGCTTACCGAACGCAATACAGAGGGCAGTAGCTGCGATTATCCTGCCTCCACAGGTTGTTTCATCCCCCTTACAAAGCACAACGCCTTTTACCATAAATCCCTCCATTGATTATGGGTTTAATGCGTTGTTCATTTTACGAACAATCATGCAAAACGCAATACTTCAGCGGTGAGCTTGAATCTGTAAGCCACTTCCCCTAATCTGCCAGCGAGTAACACATTTTGTACTTATGACTCGGGGTGCCCTTCTTTGTGAAGGCTGAGAAAGACCCGTATTACCTGATCTGGATAATGCCAGCGTAGGGAAGTCAGATGCCTGACCGCATTCGCCTTCTTGTTCGCCGGTTGGGAGTTATGATGATCCGCCAACCTCAACGCTTTTCCGACGCGCACTTCGCGCCCGTTCTCGCCCGCTTCGTTCAGCGCCAGCCGCTGGTGCACTGCATGACCAACGACGTAGTGCAGAATATGACCGCTAACGTCCTGCTGGCGCTCAACGCTTCCCCCGCCATAGTGATCGATCCCGATGAGGCCGCGCAGTTTGCCGCCATAGCCGACGCCTTACTGATCAATGTCGGCACGCTGACGCGCGATCGCCGCGACGCCATGCTGGCAGCGGTACAGGCCGCCAACGCAGCGCAGACGCCCTGGGTATTCGATCCAGTGGCGGTCGGCGCGCTGCGGTTGCGCACTGAGTTCTGCCAGCAGCTTCTGACCCTGCGGCCTGCCGCCATACGCGGCAACGCCTCTGAAATCCTCGCGCTGGCGCAGCAGGGCGCAGGCGGACGCGGCGTGGATACGCAGCACCAGTCGGAGGCGGCGCTTGAGGCGGCGCGCGCGCTGGCGCGGCAACATCAGACGCTGGTGGCGATCAGCGGCGAGGTCGATTACGTCACTGACGGCACCGAGACGCTAAGCGTGCCTGGCGGCAGCGCGCTGATGACGCGCGTGGTCGGCACCGGCTGCGCGCTCTCCGCCGTGGTGGCGGCCTTTTGCAGCCTGCCCGGCGACCGACTGAACAACGTCGCCAGCGCCTGCCGCGTCATGGCGCTGGCGGGCGAGCGCGCCGCCGCGCAGATCGCCGCGCCCGGCAGCTTCGCCGTGCTGTTTATCGACGCCCTGTGGCAGCTGGCACAGGAGGCGCGCGCATGAAGCGTATTAACGCTCTGACCATTGCCGGCACCGATCCCAGCGGCGGCGCCGGCATCCAGGCCGATCTCAAGGCTTTTTCGGCGCTCGGCGCCTACGGTACCAGCGTCATTACCGCGCTGGTGGCGCAAAACACCCGCGGCGTGCAGTCGGTCTATCGCATAGAACCTGAGTTTGTTGGCGCACAGCTAGATTCAGTTTTAAGCGACGTGCGCATCGACACGGCGAAAATCGGCATGCTTTCGGAAACCGCGATTGTGCAGATCGTGGCGGAAAAGCTGAAGCGAGCCGCTATCCCTTATGTGGTGCTGGATACGGTGATGGTGGCGAAAAGCGGCGATCCCTTGCTCTCGCCCGATGCCATCGCCAGCGTGCGCGAACTGCTGCTGCCGCAGGTATCGCTGATTACGCCCAATCTGCCGGAGGCGGCGGCGCTGCTGGAGTGCGCGCCGGCGCGCAGCGAAGAGGCGATGCTGGAGCAGGGGGAAGCGCTGCTGGCGCTTGGCTGTCAGGAGGTGCTGATGAAGGGCGGCCATCTCAGCGACAGCGAGAGCCCGGACTGGCTTATCACTCGTGACGGCGCGGAGCGCTTCACCGCGCCGCGTGTCAATACGCGCCATACTCACGGCACCGGTTGTTCACTCTCCGCCGCGCTGGCGGCGCTGCGTCCGCGCCATAGCAGCTGGGCAAACACGCTGCGCGAGGCGAAAGCCTGGCTGCAGCAGGCGCTGATGCAGGCCGATACGCTGGAAGTGGGCGAGGGAATTGGGCCGGTGCACCATTTTCATCGCTGGTGGTAAAGGTCACAGACAGAAAAGGCCAGCAGCGTGCTGGCCTTTTTATCAATGTGCAGGGCGGGGTTACAGCGATTCAAACCACTCGCTGTTGCGCTCGGCGATCGGCGTAATTGAGAAAATCATCTCCTGCAGATGGCGCCGCATCGCCGCTTCGGCCGCGTCGGCATCGTGGTTTTTCAGCGCGGACAGGATCTCTTCGTGCTGCTCAATCAGGCTGTCCGGCGGCGAGACCTCGCTCAGCGTCAGAAAGCGTACGCGGTCCATCGCCGCTTTGATATTCTCTACCGTCTCCCACGCCAGCAGGCAGTTGATGCTCTCGGCAATCAGGCGGTGAAACTCATCGTCGAGGCTGAGAAACGCCTGGCTGTCATGGCGAGCGGCGGCCATCTTCTGCAGCTGGAGGTTATGCTCCAGCGCCAACAGCGCCACCGGCTCAATCTCCAGCGCGGCACGGCGCACGACCGACACCTCTACCGCTTCGCGAATAAACCGGCCGTCCGCGACGCGGCGTGCGGAAATTTTACGCACGAAGGTGCCGCGCTGCGGCAACACCTGCACCAGACCCGCTTCTGCCAGCTTAATAAAGGCTTCGCGCACCGGCTGACGCGACACGTTGAACCGGGCCGACACTTCTTTTTCTGACAGCAGTGAACCCGGCTGAATAACGCAGGTCACGATATCCTTACGCAGATAACGATAAATCTGCTGGTTGACCGGTTCGCTGGTGGTGATGGTATAGGCGATAGACATGCGGCATATCCGTATTACGGCTGGCGGCAGCCAGCCCGTTGGGAAAGTGTCAGTCTAATCAGCGCGCTGCGACTGCGCCAGCGCTTTTGACACTGAACAATTACGGCGACCCCACCGCCTGCGCCACCGTAGCGCGCGCGCCATGCTCGCGCAGCTGCAGCCAGAAGCGCGTTAGCGTCGCGACCACCTCCGCATTCTGCGCCAGATCCTCGCCAAACACCGCTTTCATCCCCAGCAGCGCCTTCACGCGCGCTTCGCCTTCGTCGCTGGCGGCCACGCGCTCCGCCAGTTCCGCCTTCAGCGGATCGCGGATCTCGATCGGCGCGCCTTGCTCGTCCACGCCGCCGACGTAGCGCATCCAGCCCGCAACGCCCAGCAGCAGCAGGTCGCAGTTGCTGCCGTTGCGCAGATGCCAGCGCACGCTGTCGAGCAGGCGCTGCGGCAGCTTCTGCGTGCCGTCGGTCGCTATCTGATAGGTGCGATGTTTGATGGCGCGGTTTTCATAGCGCGCGATCAGCGAGTCGGCATAGGCGGTGAGATCCACGCCCTGGGTGCGCAGCGTCGGCGCCTGCTGCTCCAGCATCAGCCTGCGCGCGGCGGTGCGCAGGTTTGCGTCCGCCATGCAGTCGCTGATGTGCTCATAGCCGGAGAGGAAGCCGAGATAGGCCAGAAACGAATGGCTGCCGTTAAGCATACGCAGCTTCATCTCCTCAAACGGCAGCACGTCCTTAACCAGCTCTGCGCCTGCCTGCTCCCAGGCGGGACGGCCGCTGACGAAATTATCCTCGATAACCCACTGGAAAAACGGCTCCGCTTCCACCGCCACCGGATCGCGGCTGCCGAGACGCTCGGCAAGCTGGGCAAAGGCGCTGTCGGTCATCGCCGGAACGATGCGATCGACCATGGTCGAGGGGAAGGTGACATGCTGCTGGATATAGTCCGCCAGCGCGCTATCCTGCCGCTGCGCCAGCTGCTGGATCACCTTGCGCGTGACGTGGCCGTTTTCCGGCATATTGTCGCAGGACATCACGCTGAAGGGCGGCAGGCCAGCGTCGCGGCGGCGGCGGATGGCGGCCAGAATCAAGCCCGGGAGCGAGCGCGGCGCGTCGGGGTGGGCCAGGTCATGCACAATATCGGGATGGTCCGGGTTGAGATCGCCGCTGGCAGGATGGTGGCAGTAGCCTTTCTCGGTAACGGTCATTGAGACAATCGCTACCTCCGGCTGGCTCATGGCGGCGATCACCGCCTCGATGCCGTCGCTTTTGCCGTGCAGCGACGAGGTAATCACGCCGATAATCCGCGTGTTGAGCGAATCGTCGGCCATTTCCGTCAGGCTATAGAGGTGATCCTGCTGGCGCAGCGCCTGGATCAGCTCGCCGCTGTTGAGATTAACTTCACAATAGCCCCAGTCGCTACCCTGTTCCGCCAGCTTGTCGCTGCACAGCGCCTGGTGCGCGCGATGAAAAGCGCCAAAGCCGATATGCACCATGCGGGTTTTCAGTTGGCTGCGATCGTAGCGCGGGCGCTGCACGTCGGCGGGAAGGCGATCAATCTCTAACATAGTTCGTCCTTATGGCAAACGGGGCGTCCTGCGCCCCGTGATTCAGTCATATAAAACCTGCTGCTTACGCCGAAATCGGCTTCTTGCTCGCGTTCGGGCTGCGGATAACGAACAGCACCAGGAAGGCACCAACGGCAGCGACGCCGCCTGCCAGCACGAAGGCGCTGTCGAACTTGCCGGTATGCTGCACGATAAAGCCGGTGACAATCGGACCGATAATGTCCGACAGGCTGCCCACCAGATGGATAAAGCCGCTGATGCTGCCGACACGGCTTTTGTGCACCACGTCCTGAATAATCGCCCAGTAGATAGCGCCGGTGATGTAGAGGAAGAAGATAGAGATCGACATCATCATAACCGCAGAGTTGACCTCTTTTACCGTACCCGCCAGCGCTACACAAACGGCAGCGGCGAACAGTGAGACCACCAGCACAATTTTACGTGAGAGCAGTAACCTGCCGGTAATATTGAAGATCTTGTCTGAGATCCAGCCGCCGAGCGCGAGGCCGACGAAGCCGACAATCCACGGGATCATGGTCGTGATCGACATCGATTTAATATCCAGGCCGTGCGCCTGCACCAGATAGGCAGGGAACCAGCTCAGGAAGAAGAACAGAATATAGTTGTAGCAGAAGAAGGCGAAAGCGGTGACCAGGATAATCGGCTGACGCAGATAGTAGCCGAAACCGTGTGACGCCTGTGCCAGATCCGCTTCTTCGCCCGGCTGCTCCGCTTTCAGCTGGTCGACCAGCGCGCGCTCCTCGGCAGAAACGCGTCGGCTCTTCGCCGGGTTATCCGCCGAAACGAACAGCCAGATCGCCATCCATACCAGACCGATCAGGCAGATGATCACGAAGGCCGGACGCCAGCCAAATGCGAGCGCGAGATAGCCGATAATCGGCCCGGCGATCGCGCCGCCCAGCGGCGAGCCAGCGCTCAGCAGGCCCATTGCGGTCGCCGCCTGTTTTTTCGGAAACCAGCCGTTAATCGCTTTGTTGGCCGAGGCGCAAATCGGGCCTTCCGCCATGCCGAACAGCACGCGCAGGATCAACATCGACCAGAAGCCGGTTGCCAGCGCGGTCATGCCGCAGAACAGCGACCACATGCCGACCGCGACGGCGAGCACGATTTTGGGGCCAAAGCGGTCAGTGGCGATGCCACCAACGAAGTTGAACAGGGCATAGCCGAAGAAGAAGCTGCCGAAGATCATGCCGAACTGTTCAGCGTTGATCGCCAGATCTTTTTCGACCAGCGGTAGAGTTAGGGAGAGGGCAACACGATCGAGGTAATTGATCATGTAAACAAGAAACAGCAGCAGTACAATTGTCCAGCGCAGATTTTTGAACATGGTGGCTCCAACGCTTTTTTATAGTGATATTACGCCGGCAGCGCGCTGCCGGCTGAATCCCCGGTGAGGGTAGGGCAACCGCTACATGGTCAGCACAACCTTGCAGCAGGTGCGGGGGTCTTTTTCGAACAGCGTCATGGCGCGTTCGATGTCGTCGAGCGAAAAATAGTGCGTAACAAGTTTTTCCGGCTGGATCAGGCCCTGCTCCATCCATTCAATCACCTGCGGGAAGCGGTGGCTGTTAAGACGGGAGGTAAAGAGCGACAGCTCTTTGCTGGTCAGGCTTTGTTGGGTAATGCTACAGGGCTCGCCGGAGAAGCCGAGCAGGCCGATACGGGCGGCGGGCGAGGCGAGCGCTGCCGCTTCCGCCAGAATAGAAGGATGGCAGGCGGCGTCGATAATCAGCGTCTGCTGCACGCCTTCCAGCTGGGCCGCCAGCGGCACCTCGGCGTTGTTGAACACCCGATCTGCGCCGTTGGCTTGCGCCAGCGCAAGGCGTTCCGGCAGACGGTCCACCACCAGCACCTGCGCCACCTTAAACACGCCTTTCAGCACCTGAATCGCCGTCAGGCCCATGGGTCCGGCGCCGTAGATCAGCGCCACATCCTGCGGCTGCGGCTTGAGGAACGCGGTGATATTGGCGGCGATAGTGAAAGGCTCGACCATGCTGGCGAGCTTGTCCGGGATCGCCGCCGGCAACGGGTACGCATTGCCAGCCGGCGCAACCGCATATTCGCTAAAGCCGCCGTCGCGGTGCACGCCGATAACGCTCAGCGTGGTGCAGACGTTAGGACGGCCCACCGAGCAGGGATAGCAGCTACCGCAGCTCACGACGGGATCGACCGCTACCCGCTCGCCGATGCGGCTGGCGTCGACCGCGTCGCCGACCGCGTCAATCACGCCGAAAAACTCGTGGCCGATAACGCGCGGATATTTCGCGAAAGGGTTATGGCCATGCCAGATATGCACGTCAGAGCCGCAGATGCTGGCGTATTTCACCTTGACGCGCACTTCGCCCGCTGCAGGCGTCGGCAGCGGACGCTCCGCCAGCACCAGCTCGCCAGGTTGTTCAATCACGACACTTTTCATGATGCGCTCCTTACCAGTTCCACAGCGTGCCGTCTTCCAGACGGGCCACCGGCAGACAGGCGGGCTCATAGGGATATTTCGCCGCCAGCTTCTCGTTAAACTCGATCCCCAGACCGGGCTTGTCGCCTGGATGCATAAAGCCCTCTTCGAACGTCCAGCTGGCGTCGAACAGCTCCATCATCTGCTCGGAGAAGCCCATATACTCCTGCACGCCAAAGTTCGGCACCCACAGGTCGAAGTGCAGCGCCGCCGCCATGCAGACCGGCGAAAGATCCGACGGGCCGTGCGAGCCGGTGCGCACCTGATAGAGCGAGGCGAAATCGGCGATGCGGCGCATGCCGGTGATGCCGCCCGCGTGGGTGATGGTGGTGCGGATATAGTCGATCAGCTGCTCTTCAATCAGCTGCTTGCAGTCCCAGATGCTGTTGAAGACTTCGCCCACCGCAATCGGCGTCACGGTATGCTGGCGGATCAGGCGGAAGCACGCCTGGTTTTCCGCAGGCGTCGGATCTTCCATCCAGAACAGACGGTAATCCTCCACGCTCTTGCCGAAGCGCGCCGCTTCGATCGGCGTCAGACGGTGATGCATATCGTGCAGCAGATGCTCATTGAAGCCGAATTTGTCGCGGATCGCTTCAAACAGTTTCGGCGTAAAGTCGAGGTATTTTTCCGTGGACCAGAGCTGCTCTTCCGGCCAGTTGCCTTTGGTCGCTGGCTCATAGGCAAGACCTTTGCCTTTCGCCATGCCGTAGGTGGTCTTCATGCCCGGCACGCCGCACTGGGCGCGGATCGCTTTGAAGCCCATCTCTTTATGCTTCGCGTAGTCGTCCATTACTTCGTCGATGGTATGGCCGGTAGTATGGCAATACACCATGACGCCGGTGCGTGATGCACCGCCCAGCAGCTGGTAGAGCGGCATATTGGCGGCTTTGCCTTTGATATCCCACAGCGCCATATCGACCGCAGAGATTGCCGACATGGTGACCGGCCCGCGACGCCAGTAGGCGCCTTTATAGAAGTACTGCCAGATATCTTCGATCTGATGCGCGTCACGGCCGATCAGCTGTGGGCAAATATGATCTTTCAGGTAGGAAGCGACCGGCAGTTCGCGGCCGTTGAGCGTGGCGTCGCCGACGCCGGTAATGCCGTCGTCGGTGGTGATTTTCAGCGTAACGAAGTTTCTGCCTGCACAGGTAATAAAGACGTCAGCACTAACAATTTTCATCTCTCATGGCCTTCTTTCAGCAATCAATGCTGAAAAAGTACGCGCATTTATACTACCATACAAGTTGATGTAACAGAGTTGTGAAGGCAATCACAGAGAGAATTTGGCGCTGCCGATCGCGAAGAATGCAGCCCGATTGCGTTACAGGGCGGGTAAAAGTTAAAACGCGGGCCTGTTGCCCGCGTAAGCGTTTGTCTTACCGCATGAAAGGCGGCCTCAGGCTAACAACGCGCACTGCGGCGGCAGGCGGCAGCTTAGCGCGCCGGGCATCACCTCAATCTCAAACGCATTGCCGGAGAGCGGTTCGCCATCCAGATTAAAGGTCATCTCATTAGGGGAAACGATACGCAGCGAGGTCAGCTTCGCGGTGACGATATTCGGATTGTCATCGTTGCTGGTCAGCGAGTGCAGCAGCGTGGGCAGTAGCTCCTGCGCGGTGACGATGCTTACATCAAGCTGGCCGTCATTAATCAGCGCTGACGGGCATAAACGCTGTCCGCCACCTGCCTGACGTCCGTTGCCGACGCCAATCGCCAGCGCGTCGCCCTGCCACTGAAAGCCGGGGCCGGAAATCTCGCAGCTGTCAGGCTTCAGCGTATCCATGCGCATCAGGCCGTGAATAAAATAGGAGACGCCGCCCAGCGCAGATTTTAACTTTTCTGGCGTTTCGGTGGTAATACGGGTGCCGAAACCGCCGGTCGCCATATTGATGAAATAGCGGTCCTGATTGACCCGCGCCAGATCGATGACGTGGGCTTTGCCCTGGATCGCGAGGCGCAGCGCAGGCTCCATCTCGGCGGGAATGCCGACGCTGGTGGCGAAATCATTGGCGGTGCCTAAAGGAAGAATGCCGAGCACCGGCCGACGCGCGGCCTCAACGGCGGCCAGCGCGGTAGCAATCTCGTTAATGGTGCCGTCGCCGCCGCCGGCGACCACGGTCTCAGCGCCCAGCCGCAGCGCTTCTTCAACGTAGCGTTCGCCGTCGCCTTTCTCCCAGGTCACGCGCACGGCGACGTCGAAGCCCTCATCGCGCAGCGCGGTGACGGCCGCGCGCAAATCCTCGTTGCCTGCGCCTTTGCCATTCAGAATAAGTAGAGTAAGCGGTTGTTTTTCCATTTCCCGTTCCTTGAAAACCGACAAAGATTTCTGCTTATAGCATAGTCAGGGGGAAAAAATTACGGGAGAAAAGCGCAAAAAAGAAAACCCGCACGGGGGAGCCGGGCGGGTGAATGAGGTGGTTCCTGATACAACAGCTATTAGTTGTTACTCGTTCGCAGCAGGCGCGACTATAAAGGAGTGCGCCGCGACGGTCTGTGATCCTGTTCTAACTTCATCGGTTTACTTGCGCGACGTGAATAATTTGCTATGGGGATCGCGCGTGCTGCTGCCGTCGGTAAAATTGCGCAGCAGCAAACCAAAGGCGAGATCGACGTCTGCGGGCACCGGCATCCAGACGCGATGGCCGTCGCCGGGCGCTACCTCAATGGCGCCGCCGCGTGCGTCCTGCAGCGCCTCCAGCGTGCAGTTCAGGTTGCCGCTCGGCGTCATGATCTCCAGGCTGTCGCCGAGCAGAAATTTATTTTTCACCGCGACTTCTGCCCAGCCGCCGCGCCGCTCGCCGGTAAATTCGCCGACGAACTGCTGACGCTCGGAGATGGAATAGCCCTGCGCATAGTTTTGATAGCTGTCGTGGGTATGGCGGCGCAGAAAGCCCTCGGTATAGCCGCGATGCGCCAGACCTTCCAGCGTGGTCAGCAGGGCCGGATCGAAAGGTTTGCCGGCTGCGGCGTCGTCAATCGCGCGGCGGTAAACCTGCGCCGTCCGCGCGCAGTAGTAAAACGATTTGGTGCGGCCTTCGATCTTCAGCGAATGGACGCCCATTTCGCTCAGGCGTTCAACGTGCGCCACGGCGCGCAGATCTTTTGAGTTCATGATGTAGGTGCCGTGCTCATCTTCAAAGGCGCTCATCACTTCGCCCGGCTTCATTTTTTCTTCCAGCAGAAACACTTTATCGGTTGGCTGGCCAAGCCCCAGCGTCGGCGTCACCTCCTGCACCTCGACGATATTGCCGACCTCGTCCTGTTTACCTTCCTCGACCTTATATTCCCAGCGGCAGGCGTTGGTGCAGGTGCCCTGATTCGGGTCGCGCTTGTTCATATAGCCGGAGAGCAGGCAGCGGCCGGAGTAGGCCATGCAGAGCGCGCCGTGCACGAAGATTTCAATCTCCATCTCCGGCACCTGCTGGCGGATCTCCGCGATCTCCTCCAGCGACAGCTCGCGCGACAGGATCACGCGCGACAGCCCCATCTGCTGCCAAAACTTCACCGTCGCCCAGTTGACCGCATTGGCCTGCACCGAAAGATGGATCGGCATCTGCGGAAAGGCCTCGCGCACCAGCATAATCAAACCGGGATCGGACATGATCAGCGCGTCCGGCTGCATCTCCACCACCGGCGTCAGGTCGCGAATAAAGGTCTTCAGCTTGGCGTTATGCGGTGCGATATTCACCACCACATAGAACTTCTTACCCAGCGCGTGCGCTTCGGCAATGCCTCTGGCGAGGTTGTCATGGGTGAATTCGTTATTGCGCACGCGCAGGCTGTAGCGCGGCTGGCCGGCATAAACCGCGTCGGCCCCATAGGCGAAGGCGTAGCGCATATTCTTCAGCGTTCCCGCTGGAGAAAGCAGTTCTGGTTTCATGATGTTCTCACTGATGTCAGGTCAGCATGCCGCCCGGTGCGGCACGTGCCGCGGCCGCAAGGTAGGCGGCCCGGCAAAAGGTGCAAAATTGTAGGCGGCGACGCGCGTCAGTCAGTTGATCTAGATCAACTGGCACAGATCCGCTTCCCAGCGATAGCCCATGCCGTAGACGGCGCGGATAAACGGCTGGTCGGCGTCGAGATTCTCCAGCTTGCGCCGCAGATTTTTGATATGGCTGTCGATGGTGCGATCGGTCACGACGCGGTAGTCGTCGTAGAGATGATTGAGCAGCTGCTCGCGCGAAAAGACTTTGCCCGGCTCCAGCGCCAGGGTTTTCAGCAGGCGGAATTCGGCCGGCGTCAGCTCCAGCGGCTGTTCGCGCCAGCTTGCCTGGAAGCGGCCTTCGTCGATTTTCAGCAGCGACGCCTTGCCGGGCTCTTCTGGCGCGCGCTTCACGCGGCGCAGAATGGTTTTCACGCGCGCCACCACTTCGCGCGGGCTAAAGGGCTTACAGATGTAGTCATCCGCGCCGATCTCCAGGCCAAGCAGGCGATCGATCTCCTCGGTGCGCGCCGTCACCATAATGATCGGCAGCTCAGAGAATCGGCGGATTTCGCGGCACAGCGAGAGGCCATCTTTGCCGGGCAGCATCAGATCCAGCAGCATTAAATCGGGCGGCGTCTGCTGGATGAAAGGCAGCACGTCGCTGCCGTGGGCGATATGGTGCGTGCGGTAGTTGGAAGCTTCAAGATAGTCGATCATCAGCTGCGCCAGCTTCGGTTCGTCTTCCACTACCAGAATCAGCGGGTCGGTTTTTTCGGCGGTCATCATCAGTTACGGCTGGGGAACATAGCGCAATTGTAGCGCGATTTTCAGTCCACCTAAATCAGAGTGCTCCGCAGCGATATGGCCGCCGTGGGCGTCGACGATATTTTTGCAGATCGCCAGCCCCAGCCCGGAGCCGCCGCTGGCGCGATTGCGCGATCCTTCGGTGCGGAAAAAGCGTTCGAAGATTTTCGCCTGCTGCTGCGCGTCAACGCCTGGCGCGCTGTCGGCAAAGCTCATCTGCCAGTAAGGCGCCACATACTGGAGCCGCACCTCGACCTGGCCCGGCGCGTCGGTATAGCGCAGGCTGTTCTCCAGCAGATTGGTGAAGAGCTGCATCAGGCGATCGGGATCGCCGAAGAAAGGCGCCTCGTCCGGCATCTGCAGCGTCAGCGTCAGCCCGTGGCTGCGATAGCGCTCGTTGAAGCTGCCGGCGACCACCTCCATCAGCTGCACCAGGTCGGTGGCCTGTTTGCGATAGGCGAGGGCGCCTTCGTCGGAGAGTGAAAGCTGGTGCAGATCGTCTACCAGCTTGCTGAGCACCGCCACCTCGCTCTGCAGCGAGCCGATCGCCGCTGGCGTCAGCTTGCGCACGCCGTCCTGCATCGCTTCCAGCTCCCCGCGCAGGATTGCCAGCGGCGTGCGCAGCTCGTGGGAGATATCGGCCATAAAGGCGCGGCGCATGCTCTCGTTCTTTTCCAGCGAGCTGGCCAGGCGGTTAAAATCCTGCGCCAGCTGGCCCAGCTCGTCGCGGCTGCCAACCTCGACGCGCGTGGCGAAATTGCCCGCCGCCAGATGATGGGTGCCTGCGACCAGCCGCTTGACCGGCGCCAGCAGGCCGCGCGACATCAGCCAGGTGACCAGCGCCGCCAGCAGCGTCGACAGGCCGACAATCAGCCAGCTGGTGCGCTTCTGCTGGTGATCGAAATTGATATCGGTGCTGCGCGTCAGCCGCTCCGGCGGCGAGCCTACCACCCAGCCGACCACCTTACCGTTGCTGGTGGTGATATTGCGGCGCGAGCCTTCCTGCGGCACCGGCGCGCGCGGCCCGACCAGCACCTTATACTGCTGGTCGATGATCCAGAACTGGGTGCGCCAGCCGTGCGGCGGCAGCTGGTTATTGCTGTCGGGATTCTGCTCCAGCGAGCGCAGCATGGTGAATACCAGCCGATCGTTATGCCGCAGAAAATCCCAGTTGCCGTGCTGTTCATACTGATCGGCCAGCGCGTCGCCGAGCATGGCGAGCCGCTGCTCGTTGCCGCGCTTGATGTAGTCGACAAAGCCGTGCTCAAAACTCAGACGCACCCCCCAGTGCATGGTGATCAGCACCAGCATGCAGGTGGAAAAAATGGCTAAAAAGAGTTTGGCGCTGATGCCCAGGCGCAACGGCAACTTCATGATTTTCTCCGGCGTCGCAGATCGACGTTCTGACTGGTTTCCTTCGGCACGCGCCAGAACACCAGCGCGGGCAGGGCGATAATCAGCGCCATGCAGGCCCAGGCGGTGACAAACATCGTATGGGTGTTCTCGCTGCTGCCCAGCGCATCCTGGCCGAACGCGCCCAGCAGCAGGCCGGCGAGGGTGACGCCGACGCTCATCGACAGCTGCATAATCATCGACAGCAGGCTGTTGCCGCTGGAGGCGAGCGCGTCTGGCAGATCCTTCAGCGTCAGGGTATTCATCGAGGAGAAGCGCAGCGCGTTCACCATGCCCTGCATAAGCAGCACCAGCGGCAGCAGCCACAGCCAGCCAAGCAGCGCCACCAGCGGAAAGAGCAGCACCACCACGGCGAGAGCCAGCGTGGTGCAGACCAGCGTATTGCGATAGCCGAACAGGTTAACGATGCGCACCACCATGCGTTTGATGCCCATATTGCCCAGCACCATCGGGATCATCATCAGCCCGGCGTGAAACGGCGTAAAGCCCATGCCGACCTGCAAAAAAATTGGCGTCATAAACGGCAGCATGCCGCTGCCGATGCGGCCTAAAAAGCTGCCGAGCAGGCCAATAGAGTAGAGGCGGTTGTCGAACAGCTTCAGGCTGAACAGCGCATTGTCGTTGCCGCGCGCGTGCATCAGATAATAGAGCAGCGAAAAGAGGCCCGTCAGGATCATCGCGCCCAGCAGCAGGGGAGAGCCGCCGCTGCTGCGCTGGCCGTCGAGCGCCAGCGTCAGCGTCGCCATGCCGACGGCCAGCAGCAGAAAGCCGAGAAAATCGAAGCGCCGCGTCTGCATCGAGTAATTTGGCATCAGCGTCAGGGTGGCGATAGCGCCGACGATGCCGACCGGAATATTAATCAGGAAGATCCAGTGCCAGCTGGCATACTCCACCAGCACGCCGCCGAGCGCCGGGCCGACCAGCGGGCCGATCTGTCCCGGCAGGGTGACGAAGGTCATCGCCGACATATACTGCGCGCGCGGCACGATTTTCATCACGGTCAGGCGGCCGACCGGCACCATCATCGCGCCGCCGACGCCCTGCACCACGCGCGCCATCACCAGCTGGTCCAGCGTTGAAGAGAAGCCGCAGAGCAGCGAACCGACGCTGAACAGCACGATAGCGCTGAAGAAGATGTTGCGCACGCCGAAGCGATCCGCCAGCCAGCCGCTCATTGGCAGGGTCACCGCCACCGTCAGCAGATAGGAGACGATGACCGCATGCATATGCAGCGGGCTGACGCCCAGATCCTGCGCCATCGAGGGAAGGGCGGTGTTAACGATGGTGGTGTCCAGCGTCTGCATAAAGAAGCCGAAGGCGACAATCCATAGCTGCCAGCGAACCGTGGCGTGTTGGGCGTTCATTTCCTGTTCTCTCCTTAACTCTCCACCAGCTGGCCGATTTTACCGCGCTTGCGCCGCAGCTTGTCCATATAGAGATAGACCACCGGCGTGGTATAGAGCGTCAGCAGCTGGCTCATAATCAGCCCGCCAGCGATGGTGATGCCGAGCGGCTGGCGCAGCTCCGCGCCGTCGCCGCTGGTGATCACCAGCGGCAGCGCGCCGAACAGTGCGGCGAGCGTGGTCATCAGAATCGGGCGAAAACGCAGCAGGCAGGCCTGGAAAATGGCGTCGCGCGCGCTCAGGTTGCCGCTGCGCTGCGCCTCCAGCGCAAAATCCACCATCATAATGGCGTTCTTTTTCACGATGCCGATCAGCAGCAGGATGCCGATAAGGGCGATCAGGCTAAAAGGCGTATCGAACAGCGTCAGCGCCAGCAGCGCGCCAACGCCCGCGGAGGGCAGCGTCGAGAGAATGGTCAGCGGATGGACATAGCTCTCATACAAGATGCCCAGCACGATATAGACGGCGGCGATGGCGGCGAGCATCAGCCAGAGCTGGCTGCTCTGCGACTGCTCAAACACCTGCGCGGTGCCGGCGAAGCTGCCGCGCACGCTGGAGGGCACGCCGATAGCCGTCATGGTGCGATCGATCGCCGCAGAAGCTTGGGACAGCGAAACACCCTCCGGCAGGTTAAAGGAGATGGTCGAGGCGGCGGAGAGCCCTTCATGGTTGACCGACAGCGGCGCGTTGGCGGGCTGCCAGCGGGCGAACCACGACAGGGGAATCGGTTTGCCCTCGCTGTTAATCACAAACATCTGATCCAGCGCGCTGATGTCCTGGGTGTAGCGCGGATCGACCTCCATCACCACCTTGTACTGATTCAGCGGCTGATAGATGGTGGAGATCTGCCGCTGGCCGAAGGCGTTATTCAGCAGGGCGTTTGCCTCAGAGACGTCAATGCCGAGGCGCGACATGCTTTCGCGATCGTAGATTAGCGCCATTTCGCTGCCTTTGTCCTGCTGATCGGAATTGACGTCCGCCAGCTGCGGCAGCGCGGAGAAGGCCTGACGGATTTTCGGCTCCCACTCGCGCAGCGCGGCGAGATCGTCCGAGAGCAGCGAATACTGATAGCTGGCGTTCGATTCGCGGCCGCCGGCGCGCAGGTCCTGCACCGCGTTGAGATAGAGGCTGGCGCCGGGCTCTTTCGCCAGCTTCGCGCGCAGCCGGGCGATGACCGCCTGGGCGTTCTCGCTGCGCTCTGAGAGCGGCTTCAGCGAGATAAACATCGAGCCGCTGTTGGTGCGCATGCCGCCGGTAAAGCCCACCACGCTTTCGACCGCCGGATCCGCCTTCACGATCACCATAAAATCCTGCAGCTTCTGGCGCATCGCCTGGAAGGAGATGCTCTGGTCGGCGGAGATAAAGCCCGACAGGCGGCCGGTGTCCTGCTCCGGCATAAAGGTTTTCGGCACCTGAATAAACAGCCAGACGGTCAGGGCGACGGTGCCGAACAGCAGCAGCAGCACCCAGCGCGCATGGTTCAGCACCCAGCCCAGCGAGCGACCATAGCCCTGCTGGATCGCCAGCAGCATCCGGCCAGCGCCGTGCCGACGCGGCTGGGCGCGCGGCGCATGCGGCTTCAGCAGATACGCGCACATCATCGGCGTCAGGGTGAGGGAGATCACCATCGAGATGGCGATCGCCACCGAGAGCGTAATGGCGAATTCAGAGAAGAAGCGGCCAATCAGCCCGCCTGTCATCAGCAGCGGCAGAAAGACGGCGATCAGCGACAGGCTCATCGACAGCACGGTAAAGCCTACTTCGCGCACGCCGGTCAGCGCTGCCTGCAGGGGTTTCATGCCCGCCTCGACGTGGCGCGCGATATTCTCCAGCACCACAATGGCGTCATCCACCACGAAACCGGTGGCGATGGTCAGCGCCATCAGCGACAGGTTATTCAGGCTGAAGCCGCACAGGTACATCGCGGCGAAGGTGCCGATCAGCGAGACCGGCACCGCGGCGGCCGGGATCAGCGTGGCGCGGCCGGAGCGCAGGAAAACGAACACCACCATAATCACCAGCAGCACGGCGATGGTCAGCGACTGCTCGACCTCATGCAGCGAGGCGCGAATGGTGGGCGAGCGGTCCTGCGCAATCTGCAGGTCGATGGCGGCGGGAATGGTCTGGTGCAGCGTTGGCAGCTCGGCGCGAATGCGGTCAACGGTGTCGATCACGTTCGCCTCTGGCGTTTTGCGCACCAGCAGCAGCACCGCGGGCTTGCCGTCCGCCATCCCGGCGTTGCGCACGTCCTGCACCGAGTCCTGTACGCTGGCGACGTCCGCCAGCTTCACCGCCGCGCCCTTGCTGTAGTGCACCACCAGCGGCGCGTAGTCGCTGGCGGTTTTCAGCTCGTCGTTGGTGCGCAGCTGCCAGCGCTGCTGGCGATCCTCTACCGCGCCCTGCGGACGACGCTGGTTGGCGTTGGCGATCGCCTCGCGCACCGCATCCAGCGAAACCCCCTGGTTAAACAGCGCCTGCGGATTCAGCGCGACGCGCACCGCAGGCAGCGAGCTGCCGCCGACCGTGACGTCGCCGACCCCTTCGATCTGCGACAGCTTCTGCGCCAGCTGGGTCGAGGCGTAGTCATAGAGCTGGCCCGGATTATAGATATCCGAGGTCAGCGTCATGATCATAATCGGCGCGTCTGAGGGGTTGACCTTGCGGTAAGTGGGGCGGCTCGGCATTCCCGTCGGCAGCAGGCTTTGCGCCGCGTTAATGGCCGCCTGCACGTCGCGCGCCGCGCCGTTGATGTCGCGATCGAAATCGAGCACCAGAATAATGCGCGTGCTGCCGAGCGAGCTGGTGGAGGTCATTTCGCTGACGCCGGCGATGCGGCCCAGCGAACGCTCCAGCGGCGTCGCCACCGATGACGCCATGATTTCCGGCGACGCGCCCGGCAGCGAGGCGGAAATCACTATCACCGGAAAGTCGACCTGCGGCAGCGGAGCGACCGGCAGCAGGCGAAAGCCGAGCACGCCCGCCAGCGCAATGGCGAGGGTCAGCAGCGAGGTAGCCACCGGGCGGTGGATAAACAGCGCAAAGAATCTCACTGCTCCGCCTCCCGGCCGTTAAAGCGGCGGCGCGCGGCCTGGCCGAGGCGATCAAACAGCAGGTAGATCACTGGTGTGGTAAACAGCGTCAGCACCTGGCTCAGGATCAGGCCGCCCACCATGGCGATGCCGAGCGGGTGGCGCAGCTCGGCGCCGACGCCGGTGCTGAGCATCAGCGGCAGCGCGCCCAGCAGCGCCGCCAGCGTGGTCATCAGGATTGGGCGAAAACGCAGCAGGCACGCCTGATAGATGGCGTCATAGGGGGTCATGCCTTGCTCGCGTTCGGCGGCCAGCGCAAAGTCGATCATCATAATGGCGTTTTTCTTCACGATGCCGATCAGCAGAATAATGCCGATGATGGCGACAATATCCAGCTCGCCGCCGCTCAGCATCAGCGCCAGCAGCGCGCCGACGCCGGCGGTGGGCAGCGTCGACAAAATCGTGATGGGGTGGATAAAGCTCTCATAGAGCACGCCCAGCACGATATACATCGCCACGATGGCCGCGACGATCAGCCAGACGGTGCTGGTAAGCGCCGCCTCGAACGCCAGAGTGCTGCCCTGGAACTGGGTCATCAGTTCGGCAGGCATGCCGAGACGCTCTTCCGCCGCGCTGACCGCTTTCACCGCATCGCCCAGCGAATAGCCGTCGGCAACGTTAAAAGAGAAGGTTGCTGACGGGAACTGATCGAGATGGTTGATGCTTAGCGCGCTGTGGCGCTGCTCAACTTTCGCGATGGCGCTGAGCGGCACGCTGCCGCCGTCGGTGCTGTTGAGCCGGATGCTTTCCAGGCCCGCCAGGCCCGGCGTGGCGCGGTTGTCCTGCTCCAGCACCACGCGATACTGGTTCGCCTGGGTATAAATGGTGGAGATCAGGCGCTGGCCGAAGGCGTTATAGAGCGCGTTATCAACGTCCGCCATACTGATGCCGAGGCGGCTGGCGCTGTCGCGGTCGACATTGACGTACGCCTCCAGCCCCTGATCCTGCCAGTCGCTGCTGATATCGCGCAGCTCAGGCGACTGGCGCAGCGCCTCCAGCAGTTTCGGCACCCAGGTGCCGAGCGACGCCAGCGAGCCGGACTGCAGCGTGAACTGATAGGGCGTGCGGCTCGCCTGGGTTTCAATCGTCAGATCCTGTACCGGCTGCAGCCACAGCGTAACGCCGGGAAGCTGGCTTATCTGCTGCTGCAGCCGCTGCTGCACCTGCGGGATACGGTCGTCGCGCTCGCTCAGCGGCTTCAGGTTGATCTGCAGGCGCGCGCTGTTGAGCGCGGCGTTGGTGCCGTCGACGCCGACGAAAGCGGTCATGCTCTGCACCGCCGGATCTTTCACGATCAGCGAGGCGACGTCGCGCGTGCGCTCCGCCATGCTGGCGTAGGAGGCGCTCTGCGACGCCTGCAATGTGCCCTGAATAATCGAGTTATCCTGCTGTGGGAAAAAGCCTTTCGGGATCACTATCCACAGCAGCACGGTGAGCAGCAGCGTGCCGAGCGCTACCGACAGCGTCAGCCAGGGATGCGCCAGCACCTTGCGCAGCCAGCCGCCGTACCCGGCGATTAACCGGTCGAAAAAGGCTTCACAGGCGCGCGAAAAGCGGTTCTGCTTGCGCAGCGACTCGGCGCTCAGCATGCGCGCGCACATCATTGGCGTCAGCGTCAGCGAGACCACCGCGGAAATCAGAATCGCCACCGCCAGCGTGACGGCAAACTCACGGAACAGGCGGCCGATCACGTCGCCCATAAACAGCAGCGGGATCAGCACCGCGATCAGCGAAAAGGTAAGGGAGATAATGGTAAAGCCGATTTCTCCCGCTCCTTTGAGCGCGGCGGTGAGCGGCTTTTCGCCCTTTTCCAGATAGCGGGTGATGTTTTCAATGACTACGATGGCGTCATCGACCACGAAGCCGGTGGCGATAGTCAGCGCCATCAGCGTCAGGTTATTGATAGAGAAGCCGAGGAAGTACATCGCGGCGAAGGTGCCGACCAGCGACAGCGGCACCGCGACGGCGGGAATAATCGTCGCCGGCACGTTGCGCAGGAACAGATAAATAATCATCACCACCAGGCCGATTGCCAGCATCAGCTCGTGCTGGGTATCGGTGACCGAGGCGCGAATATTGGTGGTGCGGTCGGTCAGCAGTTGGACCTTCACCGACTTCGGCAGCGAGGCGGTGAGCGAAGGCAGCAGTGCGCGAATATTATCGGCGGTGGCGATAATATTGGCGCCCGGCTGGCGCTGCACGTTGAGCACGATAGCGGCTTCGCGGTTTGCCCAGGCGCCAAGCCAGCGATTTTCCGCTCCCTGTTCAATGGTGGCGACATCGCCGAGCCTGACCGGCGCGCCGTTTTTATAGCTGAGGATCAGCTGACGGTAATCCTCCGCCGATTTCATCTGGTCATTGGCGGAGAGGGTAATTGAGCGCTCCGGGCCGTCGAGGCTGCCTTTCGCCGAGTTGACGTTGGCGCTGCTGATGGCGGTGCGCACCTCTTCACTGGTCAGCCCGAGCGCCGCCAGCGCCTGGGCGTTCATCTGCACGCGCACCGCCGGTCGCTGACCGCCGGAGAGCGTCACCAGCCCGACGCCGGAGACCTGGGAGATTTTCTGCGCGACGCGCGTCTCCACCATATCCTGCACCTGGGTCAGCGGCATGCTGCTGGTGGTGACCGCCAGCGTCATGATCGGCGGATCGGCGGGGTTGACCTTACTGTAGACCGGCGGGTTAGGCAGATCGTTGGGCAGCAGGCTGGTGGCGGCATTAATGGCGGCCTGCACTTCCTGCTCGGCGACGTCGAGCGGCAGCGTCAGCTGGAACTGCAGGGTGATCACCGACGCGCCGCCGGAGCTTTGCGACGCCATCTGTTTCAGCCCTGACATCTGGCCGAACTGGCGCTCAAGCGGCGCGGTAATCGCGGAGGTAGTGACGTCCGGGCTGGCGCCGGGATAGAGCGTCACCACCTGAATGGTGGGATAATCGACCTCCGGCAGCGCCGAGACCGGCAGAAAACGGTAGCCGAGCACGCCCGCCAGCAGAATAGCGATCATCAGCAGCGTGGTGGCGACCGGACGTAAAATAAACTGACGCGACGGCCCGCCGCTGGCGTCAGGAGGCGTAACCTGCATTACTCGCTCGCTCCCCTGGCCGGTTGCGCCGCGCGGCTGCTTTTCAGCGCGGTGCTCTGCGGCGCGACAACTTCGACCTGCGCCCCTTCCGTCAGGCGATCCAGCCCGTCGGTGACCACGCGTTCGCCTGCGCTCAGGCCCGCGTTAATCACTACCTGATGGCTGTCCTGCAGCCCGGCGGTCACGCTTTTCTTGCTCACTTTGTTGTCGCTGTTCACCACCCAGACAAAGTGGCCTTCATTGCCCATCTGCAGCGCGGCGGTCGGAATAACAATCGCATCCTGCAGGGTGTTGACCTTCAGCCGCGCGTTAACAAACTGATTTGGGAAGAGCGTGTCATCCTGATTGTCGAAGCGCGCCTTCATCTTGATGGTGCCGGTGGTGGCATCGATCTGGTTGTCGATGCTGAGCAGCGTGCCCTGGGTCAGCAGCGTCTGGTTGCTGCGATCCCAGGCCTCGACCACCAGCGGCTGGCCGCTCTTTTGCGCCTGCATGATGTCGGGCAGGTAATTTTCCGCCAGGCTAAACAGCACGTCGATGGGATGCGTCTGGGTGATGACCACCAGCCCGTTGGTGTCGCCGCTGGTAATGTAGTTGCCGACGTCCATCTGTTTCAGGCCGACGCGGCCCGCTATCGGCGACGTAATACGGCTGTAGGTTAAGTTGAGCTGGGCGCTGGCGACGCTGCCTTCATCCGCCTTAATGGTGCCCTGAGTTTCGCTCACCAGCGAACGCTGCGTATCGAGCTCCTGCTGCGACACCAGCGAGGTTTTCGCCAGCTTTTCATAGCGCGCCAGATCGCGGCGGGCGTTCGCCAGCGTCGCGCGATCTTTTGCCAGCTGGCCCTGCGCCTGCGTCAATACGACCTGATAGGGGCGGGGATCGATCTCCGCCAGCAGCTGGCCCGCTTTGACCTGCTCTCCTTCCTGAAAGTGGATCGCCATCAGCTCGCCGTCGACGCGGCTGCGCACCGTCACGGTGCTGGCGGCGGTCACGGTGCCGAGCCCGCTCAGAAAGTGCGGCACGCTCTGGCTAACGGCGGTGGCGGCCTGCACCGGCGCCGGCGGGGCGCCCGCGCTGCCCTTGCCGCGATGCGGCCGGGTCGATGCCTGCGGATCGGCGTCAGGCTGTGCCGGATGGTGCCACCAGTAATAGCCGCCTGCAGCGGCAGCCAGCACTAACAGCGTCAGCAGGCTCTTTTTTAACAAGGAAGGTCGGTTCATCTTAACGGTTGCTCTCCAGCAGTAGCGAAATCCCCAAAACGCAGGCTGAAACGCGGCAGCCTGCAAATAGCAGAGTGTAGACCCGCAACGCGGGCAGAAGTTGAAGGAATTAAGGATATCTGTCAGCCCGACGTAAGTATCCCTCTCAGAGCAAACTTATCGAGGAATTACGCATAAAGCGCGCTTTTTGCTTTTGCTATGCTCTTTGACTGGGCATTTCTTACACAAGGAGAAGAGGATGAGTCAGGTTGAAACCCGCCAGCTCGGCGATACCGGCATTCAGGTGCCGCTGTTAACCTTTGGCGGCAACGTCTTCGGCTGGACCCTGGACGAGGCGGCGTCGTTTTCATTGCTGGATGCTCTGGTGGAAAAGGGGCTGTGGTTTATCGACACCGCCGACGTCTATTCGCGCTGGGCGCCAGGCAATAAAGGCGGCGAGTCAGAAACCATTATTGGCAACTGGCTGAAAAAAAGCGGCAAGCGCGACCGCATCGTACTGGCGACCAAGGTCGGCATGGCGCTCTCGCCGGAGAAAACCGGCCTGAAGCCGCAATATATTCGTCAGGCGGTGGAGGATTCGCTGCGCCGTCTGCAAACCGACTATATCGATCTCTACCAGGCGCACCGCGACGATACGGATACGCCGCTGGCGGAAACCCTGGCGGCGTTCGATTCGCTGATCAAAGAGGGCAAAGTGCGCGCCATCGGCGCCTCGAACTACAGCGCGCCGCGCCTGCAGGAGGCGCTGAAAATCAGCGAGGAGCAGGGCCTGGCGCGCTACGCCACCCTGCAGCCTGAGTACAATCTTTACGATCGCGAAGGCTACGAGTCAGCGCTGGAAGCGGTGGCGACGCAGCACGGGCTGGGCGTAATTAACTACTATTCGCTGGCCAGCGGCTTTCTGAGCGGCAAATACCGCAGCGCGGCGGATGCTGGCAAAAGCGCGCGCGGGCAGGGCGTGGTTGAGAAGTACCTTAACCCACGCGGGCTGGCTATTCTGGCGGCGCTGGACGAGATCAGTGAGGCGCACGGCGTGACGCCAGCCCAGGTCGCGCTGGCGTGGCAGATTGCGCGGCCGAGCATTACTGCGCCAATCGTCAGCGCCACCTCGCTCGCCCAGCTCGAAGATCTGATCGGCGCAACGCAGCTGCGTCTCTCGCCGGAAGAGAGTGAAAAACTGGCGCAGGCCAGCCGCTAATCCCGCCAGGCGGGGCGCTAGCGCCTCGTCTGTAATTTGCGTGCCAGATAATGCGTTAATCCCGGCCGCGATTCCATTCAGCGATCCCCTTCACAGTTGTCTGAAAAAACTGTCTCTTTGCTTATTCGTGCGCACATTTTTACAAAAGTTGAACTTTCTGCAGCATTATTCTCTGCGTGGAAATAACCCTTAGTCAGATAAGAAGAACGATTATGAACAGAAAAAAAGCAGTGCAACCCTTCCCGCTGCGCCGCGTGGCGGCCGGCTCCCTGATGTTTGCCATGCTGAGCGCCTCTGCTGTGGCCGCAGATGCCTTTAGCTATGACTCGCCTTATATGTTCGGCGACTGGGGCGGCTCGCGAACGCAGCTGGAAAATGACGGCGTTAAATTTGACGTTAACTACACCATGGAAAGCGCATCCAACCTCGGCGGCGGCGCTGATACCAACACCTCTATGCGCTACAGCGATCAGTGGGCGTTCGGCGCCAACCTCGATCTGGAAAAGCTGCTCGGCTGGCAGGATACGCAGTTCCAGGCCACTATCACCAACCGTGACGGCCGCAATATTTCCGAGCAGGTCGGCGATCGTCGTGCCGGCATGCTCTCTTCGGTGCAGGAAGTGTATGGCCGCGGCCAGACCTGGCGTCTGACGCAGTTCTGGCTCAGCAAGGGGCTGTTTGACGACGTCGTCAACCTGAAGGCGGGCCGCGTCACCGTCGGCGAAGATTTCGACAACTTCAACAGCAAGTTCCAGAACCTGGCGTTCGGCAGCGGACAGGCGGGCAACTGGCGCGGCGACCGCTGGTTTAACTGGCCGGTGTCGCAGTGGGGCGGCCGCGTCAAGCTCAACATCACGCCGGACGTCTTCTTCCAGGTTGGTTTCTATAACCAGAACCGCGCCAACTACGATCGCGGCGACGGTTTCCGCCTCGACACCAGCAACTCCGAGGGTAACCTGGTGCCGGTGGAACTGGGCTGGAAGCCGACGCTGGGCCCGGACAAGCTGCCGGGTAACTACCGCATCGGCTACTACTATTCGTCCGCCAACGGCGACGTGTACGGCAGCTGGCGCGACGGCGCCTATCAGGATAAAGATCACGCTTACGGCGGCTATGTGCTGTTGCAGCAGCAGCTGACCGCGCAGGGCGGCGACGCCAGCCGCGGCATCGGCGTGTCGGTTCAGGCGGTGATGAACGATCACAAAACCTCGAAGACCGACAACTATCAGTCGATCGCCTTTACCTGGGCGGGCCCGTTCGACGCCCGTCCTGAAGATGAGATCGGCATTGCCGCGGCGCGCATTCATGTCAACAGCGATTACACTCGCGCGCAGCGTCAGCAAAACGCCGCCAACGGCGAAACGGACTTCGACAGCCCGACCTATCTGCCAATTCAGGATGGTTCGGAATATAACTACGAGCTTTACTACAACGTGAAGCTGGCGAAATGGCTGCAGGTGCGTCCGAACCTGCAGTATATTGTCGCGCCGGGTGCGGTGAGCGAAGTAAAAGACGCCTTTGTCGGCGGCATCAGCGCCAATATCAACTTCTGATAGCGCAGCGAGCGGCTGCCATGGGCCGCTTAATGCTGCTATTAAGGCGCTTACGCGGGAGGCAGGATCCGATCGCAAAGTCGCTCAAGGCTTCCCTGCGCGCTCGTCCCGCGACATCCCTGTCGCGGGACGCTTTGCTCTTCGGACCCTGCCTCCCGCGTATTAAACTTCTCAGCTGCCTGAAAGCGCTACCCAGACAGATTCGTTAGCGAAACATCACCTCTGCCCAGCGCGCCAGACCGGCCGTCACCGAGCCGAAATCATCGCCGCTGGCGATCGGCGTTTCCGGCAGCGCCTGCTGTAGCGCGGCGCGCAGCACCGGCGAACGCGCGCTGCCGCCCGTCAGATAAATCACTTCAGGTTTCGCGTCGCAGCTGGCGAGCGCCAGATGCACCTGCTCCAGAATCCGTTCCAGCGGCTGATTAATCGCTTCCTGCAGCAGGGTGTCGCTGATGGCGGCGTGCATCTGCGGCGCGATGAACTCCAGGCTGGCGTCGAAAGCGGCGCGGTCGGAAAGGGCGATCTTGCTCTCCTCCGCCGCGCGCACCAGACGATAGCCGAGCTTCTGCTGCCACACCTTCAGCAGATGCGCCACCTGCGCGCCCTGTTCCGCGTCGCGCACCAGATCGCGCAGCAGCTTGCCGCAGGCGGCGGAGTAAAATTCGCTTTGCGCCGGCACGTCGTTAATTGCCACCGCGTTCCACCACGGCAGCGCGGGCAGGGCGGTGCCTTTCTGCGTCCTGCCGCCCAGGCCGAGCAGCGGCATCAGGGTCTTAAACGCCAGCATAATATCGAGATCGTTGCCGCCGACGCGGCAGCCGCTGTGGCCGAGCAGGCTCGCGCGGCGGTCCGACAGCTTGCGCCACTCCGGACCCATCAGCAGCATCGAGCAGTCGGTGGTGCCGCCGCCGATATCCACCACCAGCACGCGCGTCTCTCTCTCCAGCGTCGCTTCGAAATCGAGTCCCGCCGCGACCGGCTCGAACTGAAACTCCACGTCGCGGAAACCGGCGCGCTGCGCGGCGCGCAGCAGAATACCCTGCGCCTGGGCGTTGGCATCATCGCCGCCGAGTCCCTGGAAGTTGATGGGACGGCCAATAACCGCCTGGTCGATCGCGGTGTCGAGCTGCGCTTCGCCCTGCTCGCGGATATGGCGCATCATGGCGCAGACCAGATCTTCAAACAGCGCGATCTGCTGCGGTTTCAGACCGCTGGCGCCGAGAAAAGATTTTGGGGATTTTACGAACCATGTCTCTTCCGGGTCCGCCATATAGTGCTGCAGCGCGCTCAGGCCGAACTGCACGCTGTTGGCCGACACCTCGATGTCCTCTTCGCGGTTATAGCGCAGCGCGCGCTGCAGCAGCGCGGTGGTTTCTGCATCCGGTGTCGGAACCTGATGGTGGCGATAGAGCCATTCGCTCACCGCTTCGCGCGTCGGTGCGGCAATCATCGACGGCAGCAGGCGCTGGCCCTTCTCCAGCGTCAGCAGACGCGGCGTGCCCTCGTCGCACACGGCAATGGAACAGTTCGCTGTACCGTAATCGAAACCAATGAACATCTGATGCCCCTCCCGGAAAAAAGGGGGCGACTTTAGCGCAGCTGAGCAGGGCTGGCAAGCGGCTCAGCGCGCTGGCGGCATGTATACCATAAGCTGCCCACGGCCCGCTTTTTTGGCGTTATAGCAGGCGATGTCCGCCTGTGACAGCACCTCCGCGCCGACGCCGTTGTCGGCGGCAATCTGCGTCAGTCCAGCGCTGGCACCCACGTAATGCGTGCTGCCCTGCCAGCTAAAGGCGTAGTGGTTGACCGCTGAGACAATGCGCTGCACCACCTCACGCCCCTGCGAGAGCGCGCACTCCGGCATCAGCAGGGCGAACTCGTCGCCGCCGATGCGCGCCAGAAAATCGGCGCCGCGCAGATGGCGCTGCATCAGTTCGGCGAGTTCGCGCAGCAGCGCGTCGCCCGCCGCGTGCCCGGCGCTGTCGTTGACCGCTTTGAACTTATCGAGGTCGATAAACGCCAGCACGTGCTGATGCCCGCGCGTCACCGCCTCGCCCAGCAGACGCTGCAGATGACGATCGAAGCTGGCGCGATTCGGTAGCCGGGTCAGGGTGTCATGCAGCGCGCTGTAGCTGAGCCGCTGCATTATCCGGCGCGATTCGCTGACGTCCTGAATGACCATGACCGCGCCGATCTCTTCGCCCTGCAGCGTACGCAGCGGGGTAATGCTGTAGTGGATCGCCACAACGCCGCCGTCGGCCGCGTGCAGCACTAGTTCGTCATCCAGCGCGGGCGTGACTTTCTCCATCGGCAGATGGCGAAGCCGCTGGTTTTCCACCGGCTCGCCGTGGAGGCCCTGGGTGATATGCAGCAGCTCGCTTAGCGGGATACCCGCCGCCTCTTCCTGCCGCCAGCCGCTCATTTTCTCCGCCACCGGGTTCATAAAGGTTACGCGCATGTCGCTGTCGGTGCTGATCACCGCCTCGCCGATAGAGTCGAGCGTAATCGCCATGCGCTCTTTTTCCTCAAACAGCGCGTCGGTCAGGTTGCGCAGGTGGGTCACATCCTGACAGATCCCCAGCATGCGTTCGATGCGGCCGTCCTGGTTGAAAAAGCGGCGCGCCTGGGTGCGCAGGGTGCGCACGCCGTCGACGCGCAGGATGCGATACTCAATATCGAAAACGTCGACCTTTTCCGACGGCTGCAGCGCGCGGTCGAGCCGCTCGCGATCCGCCGGATGCACCTGACTGCGCCACAGCTCGCGGCTGGGCGGCTGGTGCGCGGGAAGGTCAAACAGTCGGTACATATAGCGGTCCCACATCATCTCGTTGCGCGTCAGATTCCATTCATAGACGCCGATTTCCCCCGCCTCGTTAGCCAGCGTAATGCGCTCCATCAGATGGCGGTTCACCTGCTCGCTCTGCTTCAGCTCCGAGATGTCGATAATCTGCGCAATAAAATAGAGCGGCTGTTGCGCGCCGTCGCGCACCAGTGACACCGTCAGGCGCACCCAGACGATTTCGCCGCTTTTGCGGAAGTAGCGTTTTTCGATGGTATAAGCGTCAACCTCGCCGCGCAGCAGCCGGTCGGCATGCTGCAGATCGTTTTGCAGATCGTCAGGATGAGTGATCTGCTGGAAGGTGAGCTTTTTCAGCTCGGCGGCGGGAAAGCCCAGCGTCAGGCAGAGCGAGTGATTAACCTGAAGCCACTCCCCCTTGGGTGATACCAGCGCCATGCCGATGGCGGAATATTCCATCGCGTGGCGAAACCGGGTTTCGCTTTCGCTGATATGGTGCTTTTCGCGCCGGAAGGCGTCCATCACCAGCGCCATGATATGGCTCGGGATCAGCACCAGCAGAAAGGGGAGCCAGCTGGCAACCTGCCCCGGCAGGTCGCCGCGCGTTCTGAGCGTGGCCAGGCCGAGCGCCAGGGTCAGCGATATCGCGCAGGCGTTCAGCAGAAACACCAGAAACGCATCGCGCTTCGGCAGCCGCACGGCGCACCAGAAAAGAATCACCACGATAAAAGTGAACGGCCAGGGCATAAAGCGTAGCGCGAACCAGCTCGCGCCCGCCGTCAGCAACAGGGTAATGAGGAACTCCGCCAGGCGGCGCAGGCGAATCGTTAAGGGGCGCAGCGGCCAGGGCATCAGCAGCAGTACCGGACCGAGCGCGAGCATACCGATGATTTCAGAAACCACCTAGGTCGAGAAAAAAGAGAAGATGCCGCTGCCGCTGATGTTCATCATCCACAGCGCCAGCACGCCGCCCATGAGCGGCGCGATCGCGCCAACCAGCATCACAAAACGCAGCCAGTCGCGCAGCGAGTTCAGCGGCGCCTGAGGCTTCAGCAGCGCGCGTAGCAGCGTGCCGCCCACCAGCGCCTGCAGCACATTAACAAGGGTAAATTTTAAATTGGCCAGATCCAACCCGAGTATCAGCCCATTTGCCAGCGCGGTGCCTGCCGCACAGCCCGCTATCAGCAGAGGCGCATGTCGGGGGGGTGAGCGAAAGACCACGATGGTCATCAGCGCGGTTGCGAACCAGAGAGACGAAATGCGGCCGCTAAAGACGATCAGCTCCAGGCAGAAAAGCGTCAGCAAAAAAGCGAGCGCCGCCAGAATCAGGGCGTTCAACAGGGGACTTTGCGGTTTGTCCGGCGAGGACAACAGTTCAACACTCATTCACTAACCCGGCAGCGCGCACCGCGTCTGGATGACGAAAAATGCGCCAGTCATACTCTTGGGGGCATGCTAGCACATTGATGCCTCTAAGGGTCTGTTAAATCAAATTAGCGCGTTATTCAACGAATTGACTGGCCCTGCTGCGGCGCAACAGAGCACAGCGCGGCTACTGCCGGAAGAGATCGGCGCGGGTGAAGGGTTTTTCCAGACCAGCCAGATCGGCGGAGAAACGTTCAAGAAACTGCTGCGTGGTGGCGATGCGTCCGTGTCCCAGCAGCAGCAGCGGCACTAAAAAGGCCGCGCCGACCTGCGGCCAGCTAAAGCCCTTTAGCGCGGTGCGGCGCTGGCTGAGCAGAAACGCGGAGCTGAGCGTAAAGCCCAGCAGCAGCCCGGTTGCCACTTCGCTGGCGGAGTGCGCATGGATGACCAGCCGCGAGAAACCCACCATCAGCGGAATGAAATAGCCGACGCCGATGGCGATCAGCCGCAGCGGGGTCGGCCAGCGGCCAGAGACCAGCCACAGCATCACCGGCCAGAGCGTCGCCGACATCGCGCTGTGCCCGCTGAAGCCGGTAAAGTTGAATCGGGCGCTACCGATGCCGAAGCCGAGAAACAGAATTTTTGACAGGCTCACCAGCAGGCCGGCAAGGCCAAAGGCGAGCAGCCAGTACCAGACCGTGCGGCGGTTGTCGCTCTTCCACGGCAGGATGAGGGCGATGATTACCGCAGTCGGGATCAGCAGCATGCTGTCGCCGAAATAGGTCAGTGTTCTCCAGTGCATAAGCTTCCTTTATTGTGGGCTGGCAGTGATATTCCCGCGCCATCGTCGGGGCGGAACGCGTTTCCGTCGCCTGATACGCCAGCCGCATAAGTAAAAACAGATCTGTCAGGTAGTTTATCGGGTAATGGTTTCGGTTTGAAAAGGGGAAATGCTGAAATGGCGCGCGCGGCTTTTCTCTGGCGTCAAAAGCGTGAAATCCCTATACTTAGCGCCTACTAAACCCTCTCCATTCCGTCCTGCGTCAAAACGCCTAATCCGCGTACAGCGCAGGCTCCAGTATCAGGTCTTAAAAAAAGTATGACTGACAAGTCTCATCAGTGCGTGATTGTGGGCATTGCCGGTGCCTCCGCATCCGGAAAAAGTTTAATCGCCAGCACGCTCTATCGTGAAATCCGCGATCAGGTCGGTGACGAGCATATCGGGGTCATCCCGGAAGATGCTTATTACAGGGACCAGAGCCACCTCACCATGGAAGAGAGGGTAAAAACCAACTACGACCATCCCAGCGCGATGGATCACGATCTGCTGCTGCAGCATTTGCAGGCGCTAAAAGCGGGTCAGGCTATCGACCTGCCGGTCTACAGCTACGTCGAGCATACGCGTACCCGCGACAGCATTCATCTGAAGCCGAAGAAGGTGATTATTCTGGAGGGGATCCTGCTGCTGACCGACGCGCGCCTGCGCCAGGAGATGAACTTCTCGATTTTCGTCGATACGCCGCTCGACATCTGCCTGATGCGCCGCATGAAGCGTGACGTGAACGAGCGCGGCCGCTCGATGGATTCAGTGATGAGCCAGTATCAGAAAACCGTACGTCCGATGTTCCTGCAGTTTATTGAACCTTCTAAGCAGTACGCCGACATTATCGTGCCGCGCGGCGGGAAAAACCGTATCGCCATTGATATTCTTAAGTCCAGAATCAATCAGTTTTTCGAATAGACGCGTCGGGTCTGACGCGCAGCGAGCCGCCTGCCACGCGCGTTTCAGGCGGTTCGCTACACTTATATCATGGAGACAGGTGAATGAGATTATGTGACCGCGATATTGAAGCCTGGCTGGATGACGGCCGGCTGGCTATCGATCCGCGTCCGCCGGTCGAGCGCATTAACGGCGCGACCGTAGATGTGCGCCTGGGCAACCAGTTCCGGACATTCCGTGGCCACACGGCGGCTTTTATTGATTTAAGCGGTCCGAAAGATGAGGTCAGCGCGGCGCTGGATCGCGTGATGAGCGATGAGATTGTGCTGCCGGAGGGCGAAGCCTTTTTTCTGCATCCTGGCGAACTGGCGCTGGCAGTGACCTTCGAGTCAGTCACCATTCCAGACGATTTGGTCGGCTGGCTGGACGGCCGCTCTTCGCTGGCGCGCCTCGGGCTGATGGTGCACGTTACCGCGCACCGTATCGATCCCGGCTGGCAGGGCCGCATCGTGCTGGAGTTCTATAATTCCGGTAAGCTGCCGCTGGCGCTGCGCCCGGGCATGCTGATCGGCGCGCTGAGCTTCGAACCGCTTTCTGGTCCGGCGGCGCGGCCTTATAACCGTCGCGAAGACGCTAAATATCGCGGACAGCAGGGTGCTGTCGCCAGTCGTATCGACAAAGATTAAACCGCGAACATGGGGATGTGATGAAAAGAGTGATAACCACGCTGGCCATTTTACTGGTGGTCATCGTTGCAGGTATGACCGCGCTGGTGCTGCTGGTCAATCCCAACGATTTTCGATCCTATATGGTGAAACAGGTCGAGCAACGTAGTGGTTATCGGCTGGTGGTGAGCGGCGATCTGCGCTGGCACGTCTGGCCTAAGCTCAGCATTCTGGCGGGACGAATGAGCCTGACCGCGCCCGGCGCGTCGCAGCCGCTGGTCACGGCGGAAAATATGCGTCTCGACGTTAATCTCTGGCCGCTGCTGTCGCATCAGCTCAGCGTCAGCCAGGTGATGCTGAGCAACGCTGTGGTGCGCGCCACGCCCGAAAGCGCGCCGCAGCAGCCGCAAAACGCTCCGGTTGCGCCCGGCCGCAGCGAAGCCGACGTGCCCGCGGCAGGCTGGTCGTTCGATATCAGCCAGCTGCGCGTCGCCGACAGCTTGCTCATCTGGCGCCAGCCGGGCGGCGACGAGTACAACTTCCGCAACCTCAACCTCACTCTCAATCAGGACGCGCGCCACCTGGCGAATATCGAACTCAGCACCAGCCTGACGCGCAACCAGCGCAGCGCGGTGCTGTCGCTGAAAGGCCAGCTCGACGCGTCGCAGTATCCGCACCGCCTGAGCGGCAAAATCGACGAGCTTAACTATGCGCTGAGCGGCGCCAGTATGCCGCCGCAGGGTATTAAAGGCACGCTGAGCGCGCAGGGTAGCTGGCGCGCAGAGACGCAGCAGTTTGCGCTAACGCAGATGCAGCTGAGCGCTAACGACAGCGCGCTGACGGGTGAAGCGACCGGTTCGCTGACCTCCCCACAGCAGCTTGCGCTTCAGCTGCACGCCACGCAGCTGAACCTCGATAACCTGATGGGGAATGCGCCGCAGGCGAGCAGCGGAACGCAGCACGCCACGGTCGCCCGTGCGCCGGTCATTGCCGAGCCGCGCGTGCAAAATAATCTCAATTCACCGCTTAACGATATGAATCTGGCCGTGAATTTAAAAGCGGACAGCGCGGTGTGGCACGGTCTGACGCTGCAAAATTTTGGGCTGGACGTGACCAGCCAGCAGGGGCTTATTGCCCTGCGCGCGCTGAGCGGCAAGCTGGGCGACGGCGATTTCTCCGTGCCGGGCACCGTCGATATTCGCCAGCCGGAAACCCGCGTCGCGCTGCAGCCGGTGCTGAACCACGTCGCGATTCAGCCGCTGCTCGCCGCCCTCGACATGCCACAGATCGTTCAGGGCACCGTTTCGCTTAAGGGCGACCTGAGCGGCGAGGGGCTTTCGCTGGAGGCGGCGAAACATCACTGGCGCGGCGACGCGCAGCTTAATGGCGGCGACGTTAAGCTGGCGCAGCTTAACCTGCAGCAGATGGTGCGTCGCGCGGTGGCGCGCGTCAGCGACCGGGTCAGCGGCGAGGAGAGCGCCGATCAGGGGATCCGCCAGCTTAGCGGTACGCTGGCGTTGAACAACGGCGTGTTGCGTCTGGCGAATCTGCAAGGCGAGGGCGATCGGCTCAAGCTGCAGGGCGGCGGCGAGGTGAATATGCCGACGCAGCAGCTGGATGTGACCTTCGGCCTGACGCTCACCGGCTGGAAAGGCGACGACAGGGTGGTCGCGCTGCTGTCGCAGCAGGCGATCCCGCTGCGCATGTACGGCAGCTGGAATAATGTGCAGTATTCGCTGCCGGTCGACCAGGTGCTGCGTCAGCAGCTGCAAAGCGAGGCGAAATCGCGCCTGAATCAGTGGCTGGACCGCCAGCCGAAAAAAGAGGACGACGACAGCCTGCGCAAGCTGCTGCGGCCGTGAGTCACACTTCGTAATCGAGATCCTGCGTCTGTTGCAGGATCTCCACCTTCTGCACGCGATGGTTCTCTACCTGCAGGGTGCGCAGCTGATAGCTGCCGACCTGCAGCGTCTCACCCTCTTCGGGAATATGCTGCAGGCTGTCCATCAGCAGACCTGCCAGCGTATGGTAGCTGCGCCGTTCATCCAGCGGCAGCCTGACGTAAAGCGCTAAATCCTCCAGCGGAATATTGCCGTTAACGATCCAGCGACCTTCGCCCTGCGTCTGCACGTCGTAGCGGGCGTCGATCTCCTCGCCCTCAAGGGGCAGGTTGCCGGCGATGGTTTCCATCAAATCGCTCAGCGTGACCACGCCCTCCACCGAGCCGAATTCATCGACCACAAAGGCAAAATGGGTCCGCGCCTGGCGGAACTGCTCCAGCGCCTGCAGCAGCGTCAGCCGCTCGGGAAACACCAGCGGCTGACGCACCAGCGCGCGCAAATCCAGTGACTGATGGTGCAGCGACTGATGCAGCAGGTCGATGGCGTGCACCACGCCCAGCAGTTCATTGCTCTGGTCGGTGATCAGCAGGCGCGTATGCTGATTGCGGTCAAGACGCGCCATAATTTCCGCCGGGTCATCATCCAGATTGATGTGTTCGATATCGTGACGCGAGGTCATGATGCTGTTGACGTGGCGCTGGGCGAAGTTGAGCACCCGGGCGATCATAACCCGCTCCTGGCGGTTAAACAGCGCCTGGCGATCGCTGTCGGCGATCAGCATCGCGCTCTGCGGGTCCAGCTCGGCGTGGTCCGCTTCGCCGCGCAGCAGCCTGAGTACGGTTTCCGCCGTGCGCTGACGCAGCGGGCGACCCGCCGACAGCGCGCGGCGGCGGTTGCGCTGCGCCAGCTGGTTAAACGCCTCGATCACGATTGAGAAGCCGATCGCCGCATAAAGATAGCCTTTGGGAATAACGAAGCCGAGTCCTTCCGCCACCAGGCTAAAGCCGATCATCAGCAGAAAACTCAGGCAGAGAATAACGATAGTCGGATGGCGGTTAACGAAGCGCGTCAGCGGCTTGCTGGCGAGCAGCATCAGCAGAATCGCGATGGTCACGGCGGTCATCATCACCGGCAGCTGATTCACCATGCCGACGGCGGTGATCACCGCATCCAGCGAGAAAATGGCGTCCAGCACCACGATTTGCGCCACTACTGGCCAGAATTTAGCGCCGCGTTTTTGTTGATTATCGTCATGATCCTGACCTTCCAGCCGGGTGTTTAGCTCGGTGGTTGCCTTGAAGAGCAGGAAGAGCCCCCCGAGCAACAGCAGGAGATCGCGTGCGCTAAAGGGGTGGCCGCGTAGCGTAAACAGCGGCTGCGTCAGGGTAACCAGCCAGGAAAGCGACGCCAGCAGCAGCAAACGACAGAGCAATGCCAGCAGTAAACCGATAACGCGCGCCCGGTCGCGATCTTTGCCGGGCAGCTTTTCCACCAGAATAGCGATGAAGACCAAATTATCGATCCCCAGCACCAGTTCAAGAACGATTAGCGTAATTAATCCCGCCCATAGCGAGGGATCCGCAAACACCTCCAACATGCCTTAGCCGCCTGAATATATCGAAGTCAGTAAAGTCTGAGGATAGTGGAGCCGCGGGCAGGGTACAACAGGCTGTCGCGCCCGTGGTTTAGCGCGTCCACAGAGAATAATGAAAAGATAGCGTCTGATTTCTTTCAGCACTGAGCCAGCATTCGGTAAAGCATAAGATGGCGGGCCGATGAAATATTGATGAATCCATTTTGAATGTATCACGGCGGCGGGAGAATTTATTAACGTGGCGAATAGGGTATTAATCTGATTTTTGCGCAGGGTATTGCACTTTCATTTTTCCCGGATGGCGGGCCTCAATACTAATGGCTGGTAGTCTTTTTCCTAAAATAGTCAGGGGACGGCGGGGCCTACTTGTAAAGAAGCCAGTAATAACTAGTATAGCAACGTGCTGTTAAAAGTCTGCGCTTATGTTGATATTCGCCCACTGATTTGGCACCCAATGTAGTGAATTGTGATCTGTCTCGTGGGTATGCATCAGGCAACCGGCCCGAGAAAGACAGGCTGGAAACAGGATATCAAAAGCGGTATTGGCAGCGACAGCCAAGGGCGGTAGCGTGCCTGAAACGCCTTTTATGTTTATAAAACAATCAGTGCGTCACGACAGGTTAAGTCAGAGTAATCTGTTGGTATTCATCATGATTTTCTTGTTTTCTGGCACAGGAAACGGATGTGAACGCACCCTGGAACTCCCCCTCAGTTACGCATATGTCGACAAGAAACTGATTTGCTCAATTATTACACAGCTCAGGGCGTCACGGGTTAAAGGAAATAAAATAAAGAGTTAAATATGCGCGATACTGAAATTACGTTTAAAAGTCTTTTCACTAAATTGTTGTTGGCAGGTTCGGATTTAATTTGTTTTAACGCCGCATTATTTATAGCGCTGGCGTTAATTAATATGATGTCTGATTCACCGCTGGCAGATATTTCTGAAAAAGATCTGCATTTGAAAATAGCTACGCATATTCTCCTGTCGATAATTTGCGTCGGATGGTTCTGGGTCAGGCTGCGTCACTTTACCTACCGCAAACCATTCTGGTTCGAGCTGAAAGAAGTTTTTCGTACCATTCTTATTTTTTCTATTATCGATCTGTCGATTACCGCGCTGTCGCAGTGGCAAATGTCGCGCTTCGTCTGGTTGCTGACCTGGGTGCTGGCGCTGGTCTTAATTCCGGTGTCGCGCGCGGTGGTTAAACATCTGCTTAATCATTATGGCCTGTGGAAAAAGCAGACCATTATTATCGGCAGCAGCAAAAATGCGCAGGAAGCCTGGCAGGCGCTGCAGAGCGAAGAGGTCATGGGTTTCGACGTTATCGCCTTTTATGACGTAGACGGTACCTGCCCGCAGGCGAGCATTGCCGGCGTGCCGGTGCTGCGCGAAGAGGCGGAACTCTGGAACCTGACCCACAGTGAAACGCAGTTCATCGTAGCGGTGGAGTTTGAGCAGAGCCAGTATCGCGACCTGTGGCTGAAGAACCTGGCGAGACATAACTGCCGCTCGGTCTCCGTTATCCCGACGCTGCGCGGCGTGCCGCTTTACGGCACCGACATGGCCTATATCTTCAGCCATGAAGTGATGATCCTGCGCGTGAACAACAACCTGGCGAAGCGTACCTCGCGCTTCCTGAAGCGCGCGTTCGATATTGTCGGTGCGCTGTCGATTATTCTTATGCTGCTGCCTGCGCTGCTGGTGCTCGGCTTTCTGGTCGGCCGCGATGGTGGACCGCCGATTTACGGACACGAACGCGTCGGCATGAACGGCCGCAAGTTCAAATGCCTGAAGTTCCGCTCGATGGTGATCAACTCCAAAGAGGTGCTGGAAGAGGTGCTGCGCACCGATCCGGTGGCGCGCGCCGAGTGGGATAAAGATTTCAAACTGAAAAACGATCCACGCATCACTAAGGTCGGCCACTTCATCCGCAAAACCAGCCTGGATGAGCTGCCGCAGCTGTGGAACGTAGTGCGCGGCGACATGAGCCTCGTCGGTCCGCGCCCGGTGATTGAAGATGAACTTTGCCGTTATGCCGGGGATGTCGATTACTATCTGATGGCGAAACCGGGCATGACGGGATTGTGGCAGGTCAGCGGTCGTAACGACGTTGATTACGAAACGCGCGTCTATTTTGATTCGTGGTACGTAAAAAACTGGTCGCTGTGGAACGATATCGCCATTTTGTTCAAAACGGTCGGTGTCGTACTGAAGCGCGATGGGGCGTATTGATAGCAGGCGAGTGCGGGGAGCGAAATATGGACGCTCCCGGGTTCCTGGCGCCGCTGCTGGCAACGTCATTGGCGAGAGCCGCCATTATCGTGGCTGAAGGAAGCCGTTAATTGATGCAGAAGGCAATCTCATGCATTTGCTTATTCCGCCCAGTTAAACGGTAGCAACAAAAAAGAGTTAGGGAGCAAGTGATAATGACGGGCATTTTCAGTACTTAGGCTGGCGAGTTTATTTTTTTTCAGCGCTTACACAGCGGCGTTTTCGCCTCTATCAATCAATAACTGATAGCGAAGATCTAGATGATTACAATCAAAACGAAATTGATACCCATGCTGGTATCCGCCACATTTCTCTCAGGGTGTACGGTTGTTCCAGGCCAGCACCTTTCCACTAGCGGAAAAGATGTCGTTGAGCAGCAGGACAGCAACTATGACATCGACAAATATGTCAACGTCTTCCCGTTAACGCCGCGCCTGGTCGAACAGATGCGACCCAAGCCGCTGGTGGCGCAGGCTAACCCAGGGCTGCAGAACGAAATCCAGAACTATGAATACCGCATCGGCATCGGCGACGTGATTAACGTCACCGTCTGGGATCACCCCGAGCTGACCACACCGGCCGGTCAGTACCGCAGCGCCAGCGACACCGGCAACTGGGTGCACTCCGACGGCACTATTTTCTACCCCTATATCGGCAAAGTCCGCGTGGTTGGCCGTACGGTCACTGAAGTGCGCGGCGAGATCGCGCGTCGCCTCGCGCAGTATATCGAGAGCCCGCAGGTCGATGTCAGCATCGCCTCCTTTAAGTCGCAGAAAACCTATGTGACCGGCGCCGTGACCACCTCGGGTCAGCAGCCCATCACCAACGTGCCGCTGACGGTGCTGGACGCCATCAACGCCGCGGGCGGCCTGGCGGCGGACGCCGACTGGCGCAACGTGGTGCTGACGCACAACGGCACCGAGCAGCGCATTTCGCTGCAGGCGCTGATGCAGAACGGCGACCTGAGCCAGAACCATCTGCTCTATCCGGGCGATATCCTCTACGTGCCGCGCAACGACGATCTCAAAGTCTTCGTGATGGGCGAAGTGCGTCAGCAGTCGACGCTGAAAATGGACCGCAGCGGCATGACGCTGGCTGAAGCGCTGGGCAATGCCCAGGGTATGGATCAGACCGCCGCTGACGCCACCGGCGTATTCGTTATCCGTCCGATTCGCGGCACAAACCGCACCAAAATCGCCAACATCTATCAGCTGAACACCAAAGATGCGGCGGCGATGGTCATGGGTACCGAATTCCAACTTGAACCTTACGATATCGTCTATGTCACCTCGACGCCGCTGACGCGTTGGAACCGCGTGATTTCGCAGCTGCTGCCGACCATCGCCGGCATCAACGATGCGAGCGAGGCGGCGCTGCGTTTCCGCAACTGGTCGAACTAGGTTTAGCCATGATTTCGTCCGTGTTAGTGGTCTGCGTCGGCAACATCTGCCGCTCTCCTACCGGGGAGCGCTTACTGAAGCGCGCGCTGCCGGAAAAGCGTATCGCCTCGGCGGGGCTCAGCGCCCTCAAGGGCTATCCGGCGGATCAAACCGCCAGCGAGGTGGCCGCGCGTCATGGCCTCTCGCTGGAGGGGCATCACGCGCAGCAGTTGACCGCCAGTATGTGCCGCGATTTCGACCTGATTCTGGTGATGGAGAAACGTCATATCGAACAGGTCAATCGCATCGATCCAGCCGCGCGCGGAAAAACCATGCTGCTTGGGCACTGGCTCAACCAACAGGAAATCGCGGATCCGTATAGAAAAAGTCGTGAGGCCTTTGAAGAGGTTTACGGGTTACTGGAAAACGCTACCCAGAAATGGGTCAACGTATTAAGCCGATAGTTGGGATTATCCATGAATATTAAAAATAAGGTTATGACCGCGCCAAGAGAGGAGTCGACGGGATTCGATCTTGGCCACCTTTTGGGACAGCTGATCGATCATCGCTGGATCATTGTCGCCGTAACCGCCTTCTTTATGCTGGTGGGAACGCTCTACACACTCTTTGCAACGCCGATCTACAGCGCCGACGCCATGGTGCAGGTTGAGCAGAAAAACAGCAGCTCCGTCCTTTCGGATCTGCAAACCCTGATGCCGGCGACGCCGGAGTCAGATACCGAGATTCAGATCCTGGAATCGCGCATGGTCATCGGTAAGACCGTGAGCGATCTCGGTCTGGATACCGTGGTCGAGCAGAAATACTTTCCGATTATCGGTAAAGGCCTGTCGCGCCTGATGGGCAACAAACCGGCGCAGATCGCCATCTCCCGTCTGGATATCCCGCGCACTATCGACAAGCGCAGCGTTGAGCTGGAAGTCAACAGCCCGACAACCTACACCGTGACCAAAGATGGCGACGAGCTGTTTAAAGGCCAGGTAGGTCGTCTGGAGCAGCACGGCGAAATCACCATGCTGGTCAGCGGCATTCAGGCGGAAGAGGGCACCAGCTTCACCGTCACCAAGCTGAACGAGCTGCAGGCGATCAACTCCGTGCTGGCAAACCTGACCGTGGCCGATAAAGGCAAAGATACCGGCGTGCTGGGTCTGCAGTATGTCGGGGAAGATCCGGAGCAGATCAGCAAGGTGCTGAACCAGATCGTCAACAACTATCTGCTGCAAAACGTTGAGCGCAAATCTGAGCAGGCTGAGAAGAGCCTCGAGTTCCTGCGCAACCAGCTGCCGCAGGTGCGCGCTAAGCTGGACGAGGCTGAGAACAAGCTGAACGCGTTCCGTCGTCAGAACGAATCGGTCGATATGTCGCTGGAAGCGAAATCGGCGCTCGACTCCTCTGTCAGCGTGCAGAGCCAGCTGAACGAGCTGACCTTCCGCGAAGCAGAAGTGTCGCAGCTGTTCACCAAAGACCACCCGACCTACCGCGCGCTGCTGGAAAAACGTAAAACGCTGGAAGGCGAGCAGGCACAGCTGAACAAGAAAATCTCCCAGATGCCGCAGACGCAGCAAGAGATCCTGCGTCTGACCCGCGACGTACAGTCGGGTCAGGAGATCTACATGCAGCTGCTGAACCGTCAGCAGGAGCTGGGCATCAGTAAAGCCAGCACCGTCGGCGACGTGCGTATCATCGATAACGCGGAAACCGCTAACGCGCCGGTCGCGCCGAAGAAAACGCTGATTATCGCCGCCAGCCTGCTGCTTGGTCTGGTGGTCTCTGTGGGTCTGGTACTGCTGAAGGCGCTGCTGCATCACGGCATTGAGAACCCGGAGCAGCTGGAAGAGCTGGGCATGAACGTCTATGCGAGCGTGCCGCTCTCTGAATGGCAGCGCAAGAAAGACACCGAAGCGCTGGCGCGTCGCGGTCAAAAAGTGAAGACCGATCCGCACGAAACGCTGCTGGCGCTGGGCAACCCGACCGACCTCTCTATCGAAGCGATCCGTAGCCTGCGTACCAGCCTGCACTTCGCGATGATGGAGGCGAAAAACAATATCCTGATGATCACCGGCGCGAGCCCAGGCATTGGTAAAACCTTTATCTGCGCCAACCTGGCGACGCTGGTGGCGAAAGCGGGTCAGCGCGTGCTGTTTATCGACGGCGATATGCGTCGCGGCTATACCCACGACCTGATCGGCGCGGATAACAAGTCGGGTCTCTCTAACGTGCTCTCTGGCAAAACCGAGTTCAGCCCGGCGCTGATTCAGCGCGGTCCGTATGGCTTCGACTTCCTGCCGCGCGGCCAGGTGCCGCCGAACCCGTCGGAGCTGCTGATGCACCGCCGCATGGGTGAGCTGCTGGACTGGGCGAGCAAGAACTACGACCTGGTGCTGATCGATACGCCGCCGATTCTGGCCGTTACCGACGCCTCGATTATCGGCAAGCTGGCCGGTACCTCGCTGATGGTGGCGCGCTTTGAGACCAACACCGCGAAAGAGATCGACGTCAGCTTCAAGCGTTTCGCGCAGAACGGCATCGAGATCAAAGGCGTGATTCTGAACGCCGTGGTGCGTAAAGCCGCCAATGCCTACGGTCATGGCTACGACTATTACGACTACGAATACGGCAAGCCGACCAAAAGCTAAACTTTGACGATTAACGGGGCGGCAAGACCGCCCCTTTTATCGTCCGTTAAAGACAACACGCAACGATCTACACAGGTGATTCTGTGTTTCGCGCCAGACGCCACGCATAACACGCATAACCGGGCGGGCGCCCATAACAAAATGGTTCAGCAACAGGCAGGCGCCCTCAGGCGCGGCTTTACGCAGAAGGCGTAAACGCCTGTCAGCTGGCAACGTGTGGAATTAAGGAATCACACCATGGCTCCATATTGGTATCTATCAGGATTTCTGCTGCTGATGGCGATCGTAGAAATCCTGCTAAAAAAAGACGAACGCACCACGCACATCCTGACTTATCTGTTTTGCATCGCCGCCGCGACGCTGGTGGTGTTCGGCGGGATCCGCGGCCTCGGCACCGGCATGGATGATTATCAGTACCGCAGCTTTTTCGCCGACTTTATTAACCGCATTCAGGTGAACGGCTTCAGTGAGACGGTGGCGTTCTTCCGCTACGAACCGCTGATTTTCGTACTGGCGTATCTCACCAGCCTGGTATCGCACAACGCCGACATTTTCCTGTTTATCTTCTGCCTGCTGGCGGTGGCGGTTAACGCGGTCTTCTTCAAAAAGATGTCGCCTTATCCCATCCTGGCGCTGGCGCTCTATTCGGCGCATATCTTTATTAACAAAGATATGAACCAGATCCGTTTCGGCCTGAGTTCGGCGCTGTTCCTCGGCGTAATCTGGTATATCTACCTGAAGCGTTACTGGATGGCGCTCGGCTTTACCCTGCTGTCGTTTTTCAGCCACAACACCGCGGTAATGGTGGTGACCATCGTGCCGTTCCTGTTTATCCGCGACTCGCGCTGGTGGCCGGTGGCGATTATCCTGCTGAGCATTCCCGCCTCGAAAGTCGGCGGCACCAGCTTTATCTCGCTCATCTCAGCCCATATGGGATCGCTGGGGGAGAGGGCGGAGGGCTACAGCAACGAAACTTCCAACGCGGGCGAAGGCAGCATCTTCTCAGTGTCAAACCTGAAAAACATCATGCTGGTGTTTATCTTCGTCTATTTCCTGCTGAGCAACGAGATTAAAAAATATAACTATCAGCAGTATCGCCTTAACTATCTGCTGGTGCTGACCTTCGCCATCGGCGGCGGCATCCGTATCTTCTTCTATAACTATTCGTCGGGCGCGCGCCTCTCCAACTACCTGTTGCAGGTCGAGCCGATTATTTTAGCCTCGCTGGTGTATCAGGTGCGCCCGATACTCAAGCCGGCCATGTTCGCGATGTTCGCGTTCTTCCTTGTCTATTACCTCTACTACAACACGATTTCTCTGAAGCAGGCCGTTGTCGGCTATGAAGTTGCTCAGGAATTTAAGCTGTTCCATTAACCGGGGAGGTAACATGACGAAATCACTTATTGCTGCAGCCATCCTTTCGGCCTCCTGCTTCGCGCAGGCCGCCGATCGAGGCGCATTTATTATCGACGCCTACGGCGACTCCACCACGGCGGGCGTGATGTCCTCCGGCGGGAAAAACATCATCGCGCCGGGCAACGAGATGGCCTGGCTGCAAAAAATGCTGCAAAGCAAATATGGCGACGCTGTCGAGGTTAAAAATCACGGTGTGCCGGGCGCGCAGGCGGCGGAACTGCTCTACAACAAGGGCACGGAGGATACCAGCGGCTGGCGCGAACGCATGGCGAACTCCAGCGCGCAGCTTATCCTGCTCAACTATGCCATCAACGATGCGCGTCACTACTTTTTCAAAGACAAGAACACGCACCTGGAAAGCCCGGAAGAGTATGGCCGCATCATGACCGCGCTGGTGAAAGAGGCGAAGGCGCACAACAAGCTGGTGGTGCTGCAGGAGCCTAATCCCATCTGCGGCAAGGTTGAGCGCTGGAATGTCTGGCCCTACGTCTATCAGCTCAATGAGGTCGCAAAAGCGGAAGGCGTGCCGATCGTGAAGCAGTGGACGGCCATTAAGGCGCAGCGCGACTGGCAGAGCGACATGTCGGCGGATTGCATTCACCCGTCCGAATCGCTGTATAAGCTAAAAGCGCAGCAGACCTTTAACGTTATCAGTGCCAGCTTCGGTAAGCAGCTGTCGCAGACCGGCAGCTAAACCCAACCTCACTCTGTGGCTTCAGGAGTTGTCATGTACGTATTCATTATGGTGGCGTCATTCTGTCTGGCGCTGCTCTTTCTGCGCGCGACCGGGTTCCATAAGGGCGTTTACAACGGCAGCGGCATTAAAAGCATCTCCGGGCTGCGCGCGCTGCTGGCCAGCATCGTCGCCTTTTCCCATCTGGTGCACTATCTCTACTCGCTGGACGGCAACTGGATCTTCGATAAGGACTATTTCGTCTGGTTCTCCGAAGGCAACTTTTTTGTCAACGCCGGCAAGTTCGGCGTGCTGCTCTTCTTTATGATCTCGGCGTTTCTGTTCTATCGCTGGCTGGACAACGACGGCATGCCGGCAAGCCAGCTCACCTGGAAGCTGCTGAAGTCGCGCGTGCGCCGCATTGTGCCGATGTTCTGGTTCTCCGGGCTGGTGATCATTCTGGTCGGCCTTGCGCAGGGCGGTTTGCAGCTCAACGCGCACAGCATCACCGACGCCGTACTCTGGCTGCTGTTCGTCGGCAGCTATCATATGGGTGATTTTCTCACCGCCGACGTTAACGCTGGCGTAGAGTGGACGCTGCGCCTGGAGTGGCTGCTCTATCTCTCTATCCCGCTGATTTTTGTGGTGAACCGCGCCACCCACGGCAAGTACAAAACCCTGCTTATCCTCGGCTCGATCGGCGCGATTTTCTGCGTCGCCGTGGCACTGCGCCTGTGGGGGAAAACCTATACCGACCCGCGTCCGGTGCTGGGCTTTGCGATGGGCTATTTCGCCTATACCTGGCGTGACCGGCTGGCGATGTTTAAAGCGTCGCGCATCGCGGGCGTGGCCTGCATCCTGCTGGCGATTTTCGCGCTCGCCTTCACCAGCAACGCCTTCTGGTATCTGGTGTTTCTCTGCTGCCTGACGGCCATCTTCTTCGTGGTGAGCAGCGGCAACAACCTGCTGGGCATGCTGGAGAACAAAACCCTGATGTCGATCGGCGAGGTGAGCTACAGCCTCTATCTGATCCACGGCGTGGTGCTCTACTTCATTAAGCAGATCCCGCTCAGCATGGTGCCGCATAACGTGGTGGTCTACACCCTGATCTCCACGCTCTTCTTCGTGCTGTCGTTCTACGTGGCGAAGATAACCTATCTCTATGTTGAAAAGCCTTTTATCGGCAGCAGCAACAAGAAGAAGGTCGCGGCCGAAGTTGCGCCAGCCAAGCAGGATCGCACCGGTAACCCTTACTGATTATCACGGCTGCGTGCGACGCCGCCGCGCGGCACGCAGCGCGTTTTTTTATCGATTTCAGCCCTGTTTTTAAGAGGTACTGGCATGAAGGACATTCGTTTCTCCATTGTAATCCCCGCGTACAACGCGTCGCAGTCGATCGTTGCGACGCTGGATTGCGTCAAGGCGCAGAGCTACCGCAATTTCGAAGTGATTATCGTTGACGACAAATCTGCCGATGCGGCGGCGCTGGCGGAGGTAGTCAACAGCGAGCGCTATCGGGATCTGGGCATTAACCTGGTGCTCTCCGAGGTGAAACTGAACGGCGCAGGCGCGCGCAATAAAGGCATTGAGCTGGCGACAGGGGACTACATCAGCTTTCTCGACGCGGACGACGAGTGGCATGCCGACAAGCTGCTGGAGACCAGCCGTAAAATCCAGGAGCTGGAAGCGCAGGGCAAAAGCAAGTTTGTCATCTACAGCCAGGTGAACATCTATCAGGACGGCAGCTTCCTGAAGGTGATGCCGATGCAGACGCCAGGCAAAAACGAAACCGTGGCGGAGTATCTTTTTGGCTGCTACGGCTTTATCCAGACCAGCACCATCGTGCTGAAGCGCGAAGATGCCGCACGCATCCAGTTTGATACGCGCTATATCCGCCATCAGGATTACGACTTCTGCATTCGCGCCGATCGTCTCGGCTATGAGTTCGTGATGATCGCGCGCCCGCTCGCCACCTACCATCTGGTGACGAAATTTGGATCCAAGCATAAAGGCGAATCGGTGAAATATTCGCTTTTCTGGCTGGATGCCATGAAGCCGCACCTGACCGCGCGCGATATCGACACCTATAAGGCGTTTAAGCTGCCGCTGCGCTACAAAATGGACGGCAAGTCTTTGATGGCGAGCCTGACCTTCGCGCGCTACTTCTTTCTCACCAACAAAGATAACCAGTCCTATTTCCTTAACCGCGTGAAAGACAAGTTAAGGGCGCGGCTGGGCGGTGAAAAAGCGGTTTCCTGACTTCTTGTTGCTCCCCGACGCGGGAGCGTTTTTCCCGGAACGACACTTTTTTATTCAGGTATGAATATGACGAATCATGTTGGCACCGTAGGCATTGTGATGCCGATGTATAACGCACGCCAGACGGTTTTACGCGCCGTGCAGTCGGTAATGAACCAGACCTGGCCAGACTGGCACCTTTACCTGATCAACGACAAATCGACCGATGATTCGCTGGCGCTGGTGCGCGAGCACTGCAACGATCCGCGCATTACCATTCTCGACAACGAGGTGAACCTCGGCGCGGCGGAGACCCGCAACGTCGGGCTGCGTGCGGCAAAAGAGGAAATTATCGCCTTCCTCGACAGCGACGACGAATGGCACGTCGACAAGCTGGCGCAGCAGGCGGCCGCCATCGCCTCCGGCGACGATTTCGTGATCACCGAATATCACTACAAAACCAAAAACGCCGATCACGACATCACCTACAGCAAACCTTACCTTCAGCAGGAAAACTTCGTGAAGAAGCAGTATCGCGTCTGCTTCTCCTCGGTCTGCTTCCGCCGTCCGCCGCAGGGAATATTCTTCCAGCGTAAAGGGCACGAGGATTTCCTGTTCCTCTACGAACTCTTCACCCGCTACAAGCAGGCGCGCGTGATTCAGAGCATTCTCGTCAACTATTACGAATTAGGCGATTCCCTTTCGCGCAACAAGAATAAAGCGGCGAAATGGCACCTGGAATTATTAAGAATTATCTATAAAAACAATCCTTTAAAAATCTATTACTATTACGGCTGGTATATGGTGAACGGCGTGCTGTTTACCCTTAAGCATCGATAACAGGATTGTCTTTTTACTCTTTTGAGGTGGGTAGCGTTACATGAAAAAAATCGTCCTGGTGATCAAAGATGCCTATTCGTATGCCGGCACTGAGAACATCTGCAACTTTATGTCCGAGTGTCTGGGCGAAACGCACGACGTCACCATCTATTCGCTGGAAGGCAGCGGAAAAACCTTCTACCCCTTTGAGCACGTCAAAGAGATCGTCAGCTTCGAGGGACACAGCAACCCGATCAAAAGCATTGTCAGACGCATTCACAGCGAAGAGGTCGACAGCGTCTTTCTGATCAGCATGGGGCGTCTGAGCGTGATGTTCGCTTTCTGGAGCCTGCTCTCCGGCAAGAAAAAACGCTTCAAGGCCTATGCCTGCGAACATATCGCCATCAACTCCTTCAGCAAGCCGATCAAGCTCCTCAAGTACCTGCTGCTGCGCTACTACGATCGGGTCATCGTCCTGACCGATAAAGACCATCAGGTCTTCTCCCGCTGGCGCATCCCAAGCAAGCAAATCCCCAATCCGGTGGTATACAAAGCCTTTGAGCGCACCTCGCGCAGCCGTCAGGCGCTGGCGGTGGGCCGTCTCGATCACCAGAAAGGGTTCGATCTGCTGCTCGATATCTGGCGCGACTTCGCGCAAACCCATCCGGAGTGGACGCTGGCGATCGCCGGCGACGGCGAGCTGCGCCAGCAGCTGGAAGATCAGGCGGCGGCGCTCGGCATCACCGACAGCGTCAGGTTCGTTGGCCGCGTCAGCAATATCAACGACTACTACCGCGAAAGCGATATGGCGCTGATGACCTCGCGCTATGAAGGGCTGCCGCTGGTGCTGCTCGAGGCCAAATCCTGGTCGCTGCCGGTGGTGGCCTATGACTGCCCAACCGGCCCGCAGGAGATTATCAACCAGGGCGAAGATGGCTTCCTGGTGCCAATGAACGACAAAGCGACCTTCCTGGCGCGCATGGACCAGCTTGCCAGCGACGACGCGCTTTTCTACGCCATGAGTCAGAAAACAAAAATTACCGCGCTGAAATTCGACGGTAAGCAGATCAAGCAGAGCTGGCTGGCGCTGGTTTAACAGCGGCAAGGGACGGGCCTGATTGCAACGTGCCTCAGGGGACAACTGTTATGGCCCATTGCGCGGCCCCATTGACTACGGGATTAGATGCATGAAAAGAAGAGAAGTCTTGCAGAGCGCAGCCTCCTCCATTGTTGCCGCACTCTCCGTCAGCGCGTTCTCCAGCCACGCCGCGAAAAGCAGCGGCGTCGCCCTGAAAGCGGTCGATCCGGCCGCGGTACCAAAAGGGGACGTGCCGATTCTGACGCCGGAGAACCTCTATGCCATGCCGCCGCAGTTCTGGCAGGGCTTCGAAGGGCAGCTCTGGATCGGCAAGGCGGGCAGCGACGCCAGCCAGGCGGGCAACCAGATCCCGGTTTTTCTGCGCGACGACAGCGGCAAGCTGGCGCAAATTACCCAGCCAATTGCGCTCAATAAAGGCAGCTTCGCCCGCTTCGTTCACGACAACGCCGCATTGATCGCCGATCCGTCGCACTCAATGACGGTGAAAGATAAAGACGGCAATACGCTGTTTAACATTCCCGACGTCAGCCGACCGGGCCAGGCGGCGTTCAGCCAGCGGCTGGCGCAGCCGGGCGGCTATCAGCTGATTGGCGAGATCGCCTCGGTTGAGGAGCTGCGCAAAACCCGTCCGCTGTTCGAAGGGGCGAAAATCAAGCTGAAAAGCTGGCACGAAGGACTGGAAGTGGGCGGCGGCGAGTTTGTCGGCAGCTTCCAGAGCGCAAAAGATGACGGCGGCGTGAACTTCGCCGGCGAGGGCTTTTACTGGCGCCGCGTGGTGGACGATTTTAACCGCCTGTCGCTGTTTGACTTCGGCGCCATCGCCGACGGCAAAACTGACGCCGCGCCCGCCATCAAGGCGATGTACCAGTGGTCGGAACAGGCACAGCAGCCTATCTGCGTGCAGTTTCCCGCCGGCACCTTCTTTGTCTCCGCCTGCGACTTCGGCAGCGAAGGGCGCCGCTTTTTCCGCATCTCCGGCGCAATGGTCAACTTCGGCTACTTCCCCGCCACCACTATTGTCTCCGACGGCCAGTCAGAGTTCGTCTTCGACGTCAACGCGCGCTGGGTGGAGATCTCCAACCTGATCTTCAACGGCAACAGCGACAAGCGTCCCAATAAACAGGGGCTGTTCCGCAATACCTGCGACGGCGGCCAGTTCTTCCGCGGCGCCTGTCTGCGCTTTAACGCGGTGGGCGGCACCGCGCTCAGCCTGCTGGATACGCTCGACTGCAAAATCGACCAGTGGTACGCCTCGCGCTGCACCGGCGACGTGATTAAAGCGGGCTGGTCAGGCCGCAAGGCGGGCGCCTGGGATCACAGCACCGCTATCGAGCTTTCCAACTTCAACGCGCAGAACTGCCGCGGCGGCATGGTGCTCAACCTGCCGCGCTGCAGCCAGTCAATTATTCACAACGGCTGGATCGAGCACTGCGACCATCCGGGCGACATCTCCAACGGTCAGTGGATTGTCGATGCCCTGAGCCTGGAAGATTGTAAAAACCCGCTGATTGCGCACAACTCGCGCCTCAATATGCGCCAGACCAATCTGCAGTCCGGCAGCTGGATCGATAACTCCGATCAGGGCGAGCGCTGGCTCAACGTCTGGGAGATGGGATCGACGCGCGTGGAGTCCTACGGCGTCGCCATCGACGGCAGCCTGAAATACAACTACATCACCTCGCGCTGGCGGCTGGTGAACAACAGCGCCCAGCAGACGTGGTTTGAGCTGGGCACGCTCTATTCGCCGGACGTCGGCGACGCCTGGGAAATCGAAATCTTCGGCCAGTCGGAGTTCAGCAACGGCAGCACCAGCCAGCCGCTGATGAATCCGATCGCCGATCGCTCGACCGGCGGCCGCGCGGTGATCCAGGTGCAGCGCAAGAAGAGCAAGGCGGAAGCGAGCTGGTCTGCGGAGGGCAGCAGCCCGGTTGTCGAGGTGCGCTACGTTGCCGCCAGCGACAGCGAAGTGCGCATCTTCGTCAAGCTAGCGGGCTGGACGCCGTCGGCGGTGGTGCTGATGAAAACTACCAGCAAAGACCGTTTCGCCACCGGCCGCTGCGCACGCGTCAGCGCCAGCATGGAGAAAGCATCGCCGCCGTCCGGCAATGTGGCGGCGCCGCAGCGCTTTAGCCTGCATAACGGCAAGGCGGGCATCGGCGGCAACGAGCAGGGCGACCTGCTGCTGGCGTCGCGCGCGCTTAACGCCGGACAGGTGGACACCAGCAAGCCGAAAGGTTTTATCTCAATGGTGATTAACGGCGAACAGTGCGCCGTGCCCTATTTCGCCGTGAAGGGCGAATAACGCGTTATCGCGCGCAGGGAGGCGCGCGAGCCACATCCTCTGGAGTTGTTTTTAGCTTGCATATTGGTTGTTTTTTAAACGCAGAGTTTACTTTGCCCGTCAGGACAGGGCGGCTTGTTTACCCGACGCATCGCAGCGTTACCGGTCGGGTAAAAAATTAAAAGAATTTTTCGGAGTTGTTGATGAAAATTTTATTGGTGGGTAACCACACGTGTGGGAATCGCGGGGATGGCGCGATTCTGCGCGGGCTGATCGATTCAATACATGCTGCCCGCAGTGATATAGAGATTGACGCGATCAGTCGTTATCCAACGAGCTCTGGGTATTTGCTCCAGCAGGAGATTCAGCAGGATTCGCTGTTTTTGCACAACAGCAAAGCGGCGAAGGGCCTGATCGGCACGGTAAAGCGCAAGGTCGCCAACCGACTGATGCCGAACATTATGATGGCGCACCTGGGCAAAGGCGGACCGTTCAAATCCTTTTCCGTACCGGCGCATCTGCAAACTTTCGCCAACAGCCTGAAGCAGTACGACGCCATTATCCAGGTCGGCGGCTCTTTCTTCGTCGATCTCTACGGCGTGACGCAGTTCGACCATGCGCTCTGCGCCCTGATGGCAAAAAAGCCGATCTATCTGATCGGCCACTCGGTCGGCCCTTTTCAGAACCCCCGTGTTAACGCGCTGGCGAACTTTGTGTTTGACCGCGTCGACAGCCTGGTGCTGCGCGAGTCGGTCAGCCTCGATTTGATGAAAAAAGATGGCGTCACCACGCGTAAAGTGGCGCCCGGCGTCGACACCGCCTTTCTGGTGCGCGCGCGCAGCGTCGAGCAGCCGAGCCATAACCTGCAGCACTGGCAAAACATCATCAGCCGCCGCAAAACCATCGCCATTACCGTGCGCGAGCTGGCGCCGTTCGATAAGCGCCTGGGCGTGACGCAGCAAGAGTATGAAGCCGCCTTTGGCCGCGTGATCAACGCGATGATCGCCGAAGGCTATCAGGTGGTCGCCTTCTCCACCTGCACCGGCATCGACAGCTATGCCAAAGACGATCGCATGGTGGCGCTGACCCTGCGCGACCGCGTCGAGCGCCCGGAGAATTACCACGTCATCATGGATGAGTTCAATGACCTGGAGCTGGGCATCTTGCTGAGCCACTGCCATCTCACCATCGGCACGCGCCTGCACTCCGCCATTATCTCCATGAACTTCGGCACGCCGGCCGTGGCGATCAACTATGAACACAAGTCGATGGGCGTGATGAATCAGCTCGGTCTGCCGCAGATGGCGACCGATGTGAAGAGCCTGATGGACGGCTCGCTGATCGGCAAAGTAAAAGAGGTGCTGGCGAATTACGACGCCATCAGGCAGCAGGTCGATACGGCGGTTGCGCATGAGCGCGAAGTCGGTAACCGGATCACAGAAGAGATCCTCAACGTATTGGGGTAATGCTATGAAACTGACTTTTTTCACCATGCGTTTCCCGGTCGCCTCTGAGACCTTCGTGCTGAACCAGGTGACCCATTTTATTGACGCCGGCTACGACGTCGAAATTATCTCCGTGTTCCCGGGCGATCTGGTGAACCGTCACGCAGCCTTCGACGAGTATCAGCTGGCGGCGCGCACCCACTATCTGCTGCCGGAAGAGAAGGTCTCGAACCTCGACAAGCTCAACCAGCGCCTGAAGCTGGTGCTGCCGAAGGTAGCGAAACCGGCGCTGATCCGCTCGCTGAACGTGCGGCGCTACGGCGCGCAGTCCAGCAAGCTGCTGCTGCCCTCTATCGTGGCGAATACCCACCAGCCCTATACCGCCGACGTCTTCCTGGTGCATTTTGGCTATGCGGGCGCGCTGGCCAATAAGCTGCGCGAGCTGGGCGTGCTGGTGGGCAAACAGGCGACGGTGTTCCACGGCGCGGATATTTCGCGCCGCCATATCCTGGAAGAGCATAAGCAGGACTACGTCAATCTGTTCGAACAGAGCGAGCTGCTGCTGCCGATTAGCCATCTGTGGGAGCGCAAGCTGATCGAGATGGGCTGCCCGCCGGAGAAGATCCACGTGACGCGCATGGGCATCGAGCCGGAGAAGTTCAACTTCGAGCCGCGTCAGGCGTTTCACTCGCCGCTGCGCATTGTTTCCGTGGCGCGACTCACCGAGAAGAAGGGGCTCGACGTGGCGGTGAAGGCCAGCGAGATCCTGAAGCAGCGCGGCGGCCAGTTTGAGTTCACCATTATCGGCAACGGCGATCAGGATGAGATGATGCGCGAGCATATCGCTAACGCCGGGCTGGAGGATTGCGTCAGCATGCCGGGCTTCAAGCCCCAGGAGGCGATCCGCGCCGCGCTGAGCGAGGCGGATATCTTCCTGCTGCCGTCGAAAACCGCCGCCGATGGCGATATGGAAGGCATTCCGGTCGCGCTGATGGAGGCGATGGCGGTGGGGCTGCCGGTGGTCTCCACCTTCCACAGTGGGATCCCAGAGCTGATCGAGAACAACGTTTCAGGCTGGCTGGTGCCGGAAAACGACGCCGAGGCGCTGGCCGATACGCTCTTCAGGCTCTCTCAGGGCGATATTGACGTCGCGCCGGTCGTTGCAGCGGCGCGCCGCAAGGTCGAAACGGAATTCAACCAGCACATCGCCTACGGCGAGCTGGCGAGGCTGCTGGAGCAGCTGGCGTGAGCGGATTGAAAAAACAGGCGGTATGGCTGTTTGGCAGTACCTGCTTTGCCGCACTGCTGCAGGTGCTGCAGCTTAGCGTGCTGGCGCGCAAGCTGGAAGCGCACGAGCTGGGGCTGCTGGCGATCATCAACGCTATCCTGGCGGTCGCCACCGTGCTGCAGGATATGGGGATGAGCAGCTATATCGTGCACCGCCATGAGATTACCCGACGCGAGCAAAGCACTATATACTGGGTCAACGTGTCGCTGAGCCTGGCGACCGGCCTGATCCTGATCGGCGTCGCCTATCCCATTGCCTGGTTCTACCACCTGCCGGAGCTGGTGGGGCTGATTATGCTCACCAGCCTCAACTTCCTCGTGCTGGGGCACCTGTCGCAGTATCAGGCGCACTACATCAAAACCAAACGTATGGTGCTGCTCGCCAAAATCGAGATGGCCACCAAACTGTTTGCGTTCGCCTGCACCGTAGCGATGCTCTACTTCACCTCGCTGACGGTTGCCGCGGCGATCCTTGGCCTGTTTATCAACGCCTTTACCCGCATCCTCTGCCTGATTGCCTTCGGGGAGAAGGGGTGGCGGCCGACGTGGGAGTTTGATAAAGCGACCTTTGTCGGCGCGGTGCGCTACGGCATCTATCAGCTCGGCTCGCAGACCATTAACCAGCTGCGCACCCAGGCGGATGCGCTGATTGTCGGCAAGGTGATGGGCGCCGAGATGCTCGGCATCTACTCGCTGGCGAAAGAGCTGATTCTGCAGCCGCTCAAGCTGGTGTCGCCGGTGATTAACCGCCTGGCGCTGCCGCGCTTCGCCGAGAAGCAGCAGGATCCAGAGCAGCTGAAAAAACTGTTCCTGAAGGGCACCTTCGTCATCATGCTGTTCAGCAGCGCGATGTACCTCGCCATCGGCATTCTCTCGCCGGTGATTGTGCGCGTGCTGTATGGCGCGTCGCACGAGCAGGTCTACCATCTGATCCCGCTGATGCTGCTGTTCGGCATGCTGCGGCCGATGGGCGGGCTGACCGGCGCGATTTCGCAGGCAAACGGGCGCACCAGCGTTGAGTTTTACTGGAATGTGGTGGCGAGTCTGGTGGTGCTGGCGGTGCTGGCGACCACCTTTATCTGGCCGAACGTGCTTTATGTGGCGCTGACGCTCTCGATCTCGCAGGTGTTGATCTCCGCCTTCGCGCACCCGTTCTTTATCAGGCCGGTGATCGGCATTCGCTTTATGCCCTATGCGCGACAGTGGGTATCGGTGTCGGCGATATTTATCGCGGTCATCGCCCTGGTAAACCATTTCAACCTGTTCGTAAAGCCGGAATGGTTTGAGGGCTGGCTCTGATCGGCGCACTTCTTCCCGGGCGGCACGCGTGCCGCCCGGGTCTTTTTTAGCCTGGCATTAATCCAGAGAGGCTGCTGATCCTGCGGCAGGTTTTAGCATGCAGGTTAACGCTTGTCTTTGCTCACTTTATGGCACGTCCGAACAGTGGGAAAATGATGAATTTCTAAGGGATGACAGGCATTTAGTATCAGATTTTCGGATAAAGATTATACTTGCAGTTCTGGCCGATCCTGCATAATCGACCGCACGTATTCACTTCATGAAATGGAAAAAATATGACCAAGCTTAAAGCAGTAATCCCGGTTGCGGGTCTCGGTATGCATATGCTCCCGGCGACGAAAGCAATTCCAAAAGAGATGCTGCCTGTCGTCGATAAACCGATGATTCAATACATCATTGATGAGTGCGTTACCGCAGGCATCAAAGAGATCGTGCTGGTCACCCATGCTTCCAAAAATGCGGTGGAAAACCACTTCGATACCACTTACGAGCTGGAAGCGCTGCTCGAAGCACGCGTAAAACGTCAGCTGCTGAGCGAAGTGCAGTCAATTTGCCCGCCGGGCGTGACCATTATGAACGTGCGCCAGGCGCAGCCGCTGGGTCTGGGCCACTCGATTCTGTGCGCGCGCCCGATGATCGGCGACAATCCTTTTGTCGTGGTACTGCCGGACGTGCTGCTGGATGACTCCACCGCCGACCACCTGCGCTACAACCTTGCCGCCATGGTGGCGCGTTTCGAAGAGACCGGCCACAGCCAGGTGCTGGCGCAGCATATGCCGACCGGCGATCTCTCTGAGTACTCTGTTATCACCACCGAGCAGCCGCTGGATAACCCGGGCGACGTCAGCGCCATCACCGATTTCGTCGAGAAGCCGGATCAGCCAGCGCCGCTGAACTCCGATCTGGCCGCGGTGGGCCGCTATGTGCTCTCTGCCGATATCTGGGGCGAGCTGGAGCGCACCGAGCCGGGCGCATGGGGCCGTATTCAGCTGACCGACGCTATCGCCAGCCTGAGCCAGAAGAAGCCGGTCGACGCCGCGCTGCTGATGGGTCGCAGCTTCGACTGCGGTCGTAAACTTGGCTATATGCAGGCGTTCGTCTCATACGGTCTGCGCAGCAACAGCATGGGGCAGGATTTCCGCGCCGCCATTGAGAAAATTCTGGCAAAATAACCTTTTCTCACGTTTTGCCGCGCACCGACGCGGCAGCTTAGACAGGAGCACACATGGCTATTTTGGTAACGGGCGGGGCGGGATACATCGGCTCGCATACGGTGCTGGCGTTATTGCAGCGCGGCGACGACGTTGTAGTACTGGATAACCTGTGCAACGCCTCGCGCGAGGCGATTAATCGCGTTGAGAAGCTGGCAGGTAAAAAAGCGACCTTCGTTGAAGGCGATATTCGCGACCGCGCCTGCCTGCGCGATCTGTTCGCCAGCAACGATATTGCGTCGGTGATCCACTTCGCCGCGCTGAAGGCGGTAGGGGAGTCAACCCGCATGCCGCTGGAGTACTACGAGAACAACGTTGCGGGCACCGTGGTGCTGCTGGAAGAGATGCGCGCCGCTGGCGTCTATAACTTTATCTTCAGCTCTTCCGCCACCGTGTATGGCGCCGATGCGCCGGTTCCCTACGTGGAAACCACGCCGATTGGCGGAACCACCAGCCCTTACGGCACCTCCAAGCTGATGATTGAGTTCGTGATGCGCGACTTCGCCTTCGCCGAACCGAAATTCAAAGCCATCGCGCTGCGCTACTTCAACCCGGTCGGCGCGCACGAGTCTGGCGAGATCGGCGAAGACCCGACCGGCATTCCCAACAACCTGCTGCCCTATATTGCGCAGGTGGCGATTGGCCGTCTGCCGCAGCTGGGCGTATTCGGCGGCGACTACCCGACGCCGGACGGCACCTGTCAGCGCGACTACATTCACGTCGTCGACCTGGCGGAAGGGCACCTGAAAGCGCTTGACCATTTACCGAAGGTTGAAGGTTACAAGGCCTACAATCTCGGCGCGGGTAAAGGTTACTCGGTGCTGGAGATGATCAAGGCGTTTGAAGCGGCGTCCGGTAAGCAGATTCCTTACGAGATTAAACCGCGTCGCGACGGTGACCTGGCGGCCTTCTGGGCCGATGCGAGCCTGGCGGATAAAGAGCTGGACTGGCGCGTGACGCGCGGGATCGAAGAGATGATGCGCGATACGTGGAAGTGGCAGTCGAAAAATCCTGACGGATTTCGTTAATTTTGAGGGCGGACCCCGGTCTGCCCCGCTTTTCCTCTTCTTCAGACCTCCCGCCTGAATTTTAATACCAATCTTATTGCCTGAAATTGACATATCCCGGAGCATAAGCCGCACCGTTTTAACGATTAAAAAGTGAACTAACAACTCGTACCAAATCGCATTTAGTTCGTTTTTAATTACACCGAATGTTAGAATTTGCTCGGCAAAAATATTTACCTTTATTATTAAAATGATAATAAAACAATATTTATCAAAAGGTTGCGCTACTACTTCGCGGAGCTTGTGTCAACAAGAAAACCATAAATTCTGGTAACAAACAGCATGCTGGGAGCTGTAACCCAAGGGCGGTAGCGTGGCTATTGTCCATGGTGTCTGTTATTTGTACAGTGGGACTTTAGTCCTTTTAATACTTGTCAGGAATAATGAGACGATTATGAAGATTTTAGTTACGGGTGGAGCGGGGTTTATCGGCTCAGCAGTTGTGCGCCATATCATTAATCATACTAATGACGAAGTCATCAATATCGACAAGTTAACGTATGCGGGTAATCTCGATTCGCTCTCTGACATTAGTCAAAACGCACGCTATCAATTTCATCAGATTGATATTTGCGACACGGATGCATTGACAAAAGTCGTGAATAAAACCCAGCCAGACTGGATCATGCACTTGGCCGCTGAGAGTCATGTAGACCGCTCCATTGATGGTCCCGCTGATTTTATCAATACCAATATTGTCGGGACATATGCACTGTTAGAAGTGGCTCGCGCTTGGTGGAACACGCTAGATGGCGCTAAAAAGGAAAATTTCCGCTTCCATCATATTTCTACGGATGAAGTGTACGGCGATCTCCATGGAACAGACTCACTCTTTATCGAAACGACGCCCTATGCGCCAAGTAGCCCCTATTCAGCGTCAAAAGCTGCAAGCGATCACCTGGTGAGAGCCTGGAACAGGACTTATGGCTTACCAGCCATCATTACGAACTGTTCAAATAACTATGGCCCCTACCATTTCCCGGAAAAACTTATCCCGTTAACCATTATCAATGCGCTGGCTGGCAAGCCCCTGCCTGTGTATGGCAATGGCGAACAGGTTCGCGACTGGCTCTACGTAGAAGATCACGCCAGAGCGCTCTACAAAGTGGTAAACGAAGGCGCTGTTGGCGAAACTTATAACATCGGTGGTCATAATGAAAAACAAAACATCGAAGTTGTAAAAATTATTTGTCAAATTCTTGATGAGTTAATTACCATTAAGCCACAGGGTATTAATTCCTTTTCAGAACTGATCACTTTTGTCAGAGACCGGCCTGGTCACGATTTGCGTTATGCCATTGACGCGACGAAAATTAACCAAGAGCTGGGCTGGAAGCCGGAAGAGACATTTGAAAGCGGCATTCGTAAGACAGTGACATGGTATCTGGATAATAAAGAGTGGTGGCAAAAAGTGCTTAACGGCTCTTATAAAGGTGAACGGTTAGGTCTGAATAACAAGGAGGATGAATGAAAGGAATTATTTTAGCAGGGGGGTCTGGAACCCGGCTGCATCCAATCACACGCGGACTGTCTAAACAGTTACTGCCTGTCTACGACAAACCGATGATCTATTATCCTCTTTCCGTTTTGATGCTTGCGGATATTAAAGACATACTGATCATATCTACGCCCTCAGATTTACCTTTTTTTAAGAGATTACTGGGCGACGGTTCTGATTTTGGTATCCGACTAGAGTATCGTGAGCAGCCTTCGCCAGACGGCTTGGCACAGGCCTTTCTTATTGGCGAAGACTTTATTAACGGCGACAGCTGCGCGCTGGTACTGGGCGACAATATTTTCTTTGGTCAGGGTTTTGCGCCGAAGTTACTGGAAGTAGCAAAACATAATGAAGGCGCAACTGTCTTTGGATATAAAGTTAAAGATCCTGAGCGTTTTGGCGTAGTCGAATTTGATAAAAACAATAAAGCAATTTCGATAGAAGAAAAACCGAGTCAGCCTAAGTCAGAATGGGCAGTCACGGGGCTTTACTTCTATGATAAGCATGTTGTCGAGTATGCGAAAAAAGTAAAACCTTCATCGCGTGGCGAGCTGGAAATCACAACCTTGAATGAGATGTACCTGCAAGAGGGTAAACTCCGTGTTGAACAATTAGGGCGTGGTTTTGCCTGGCTAGATACCGGGACCCATGACAGTCTGCTGGAAGCATCACAATTTATACATACTATTGAAAAACGTCAGGGTTTTAAAGTCGCCTGCCTTGAAGAAATTGCCTATAATAAAGGGTGGTTATCTAAAGACAAAGTCGCTAAGCTGGCAAACGCGTTAAAAAAGACGGAATATGGTCAGTATCTTTACGCGCTGTTAAAATAAGTCAGTGAAACTCAGAGTCGGTAGTTACGGATTGAGATAATTATTTCTTCTCAAAATCTTGTCAGCGAAATGACAATTCAGCTAAGTAAAACCAAGTTGCCTCAAAAGTCGTCTACATTAATCATATGGACGTGATTACCCTGATGTTATCTGAGTGTAAAAAAGTGCTAAGGTCAGCGTATGCAAAAAATTTTGGTTATTGGTGGTTCGGGTTTCATTGGTGCAAACCTGATAGAATACTTATGTAAGTTGAACTATTCAGTGATCAACTATGGCCGCTCACCATCTCCCTTCGTTCATGAAAATGTCCTTAATATAAAAGGAAGCATTAAAGACATTGATAGTCTCAATGCAATCTTTAAAGAGCATGATATAAATGTTGTTGTTCATTCAATGACGACATTTACGCCGCTTGAAAAGATTAACTCCTGCCAGGACCATCTGGCACTTAATTTATCCGCCATTATAGATTTAATCGGCGTTATGAAAGAAAATAACGTTAAACGGTTAGTTTATATGTCATCGGGTGGCTCCGTTTACGGTAAATCTTCAACTCCACTTACCGAAAAAGACTCGACAGCGCCAGAAAGTTTCTACGGCTGGATGAAGGAAAGCGTCGAGAACTATTTAAAATTTTACTCGCGCATAGATCCCGAATTCAGCCATATCATTATTCGGCCTGCAAACGTATATGGTAAGTACCAGAAGCTGGATAAGATCATTGGCGTAGCGCTTAAACATGCTCATCTGGGGCAAACTCTGAAGATTTTCGGCAGCACGAAAATATGCAAAGACTACATTCACGTCAGCGATCTTTGTGAAATTACCACTAAGTTGATGGCCAGCGATGCGTGGAATGCAATTTATAATGCTGGCACGTGCGTTGGCACCACGCTTCAAGATATTATTATTAGCGCAGAGAAAGTGACGGGAAAACCTCTCATCATCGAATTGCATGAACACAAAGTGGGCGATGTAGTCTACAGTGTATTAGATAACAGCAAGGTTAATAGTAAAATTAACAAGGTGAGTTATAAAAATATATTGGAAGGCATGGCCGAGATGTATGATCACGTCATTCAGGTTTTAAATCACAAAGCGTAAGTTAAATATTCAGATGAGTATGTTTTAAGCGCAATGTAGAAAAAAATTGGATACAATACACTGAGATAATTATGAAGCATAGTTTAGGTTATCTATTTGATTTAATTATTGTAATAACCCAAAAAGAGCTTAAGGTAAGATATAAAAGTAGTTTCTTTGGCTATCTTTGGTCTGTTGCAAACCCGCTGTTATTCGCGATGATTTATTTTTTTATATTCAAATTAATTATGCGCGTACAGATCCCTAATTACACTGTCTTTATCATTACCGGGCTTTTTCCGTGGCAGTGGTTTGCAAGCGCAACGAATAACTCATTGTTTTCATTTCTGGCTAATGCCCAGATTATCAAAAAAACGGTTTTCCCTCGCTCCGTTATTCCTGTCAGTAACGTATTAATGGAATGTCTGCATTTTCTTTGCACCATCCCTGTAATAATCGTTTTCTTGCTGATTTATGATATGTCTCCTGACTGGAACTGGCTCTGGGGCATACCGCTTATCGGGATAGGCCAAATCATACTTATGCTGGGTTTTGCACTGGCATTTTCCACGCTAAATTTGTTCTTCAGAGATCTGGAAAGATTTGTTGCTTTAGCTATCATGATTATGTTCTATTGCACACCTATCCTTTACTCAGCAGATATGATTCCTGAAAAATATCGATTTTTAATCGACTATAACCCACTGGCTTCTATGATATTAAGCTGGCGAGAACTCTTTATGAATAACAGCATTAACTATCATCTCGTCACAGAGGTGTATCTGTATGGAATAGTTTCAGTGCTGGTTGGATCATTCATATTTGATAAGCTGAAATTTAGATTCGCTGAGATTTTATAATGAGCGTTGTCATTGAATTCAAGAATGTTACTAAACGGTATCCACTCTATCATCATATAGGCTCGGGTATTAAAGAACTCATCTTCAGTCCTAAACGCGCCTGGAATTTGCTTAAAGGCCGAAGCTATCTCGCTATTGAAAATATTAATTTTCAGATTAAAAAGGGTGAATCAGTCGCTTTAATCGGTCGAAACGGAGCAGGTAAAAGTACCTCTTTGGGCCTAGTTGCAGGCGTACTCAAGCCTACCAGCGGCTCAGTCAGCGTTACCGGACGAGTCGCGTCAATGCTGGAACTAGGCGGCGGTTTTCATCCTGAACTGACAGGCAGAGAAAATATCAAACTTAATGCGGTACTATTAGGTTTGCGCAGAAAAGAATTGAAGGAAAGGATTGAAAAAATCATTGAGTTTTCCGAATTGGGGGAGTTTATCGACGAACCTATTCGAGTCTATTCAAGCGGTATGTTGGCCAAGCTCGGTTTTTCCGTTATTAGCCAAGTCGATCCCGATATACTCATCATTGATGAAGTGCTGGCAGTTGGAGACATTGCTTTCCAAAGAAAATGCATTAATACAATAAATGAATTCCGTAGTAAAGGCGTTACGATATTGTTTGTTAGCCATAATATTGCAGACGTGAAAAAAATATGCGACCGCGTTATCTGGATTGAAAACCATCGCTTACGTGAAATGGGGGATTCTGAAAAAATTCTGGAATCTTACTCAAAGACCATGTCTTAAGTTATCTAAACGGAATAGTTAATGAAAAGTGTATCAATATATACCAGCCATCATAAGCCGAGTGCATTCCTAACGTCGCCAGTTATTCATCCGCTTCATGTTGGTAAGGCACTCTCATACAGCGATATTTGTTGCCCAGGCGATAATATCGGGGATAACATTTCACTTAAAAACCCGTTTTATTGCGAACTGACGGCTCACTACTGGGTATGGAAGAACGCTCCTGAAACTGATTATGTCGGTTTTATGCACTATCGCCGCCATTTTAATTTTTCTGAGAATCAGAATCAGCCCGAAGATGTATGGGGAATGGTCAACTATCCAGAAATTACTGAAGAATATGAAAACATCTTTGGATTAAATGAAGCGGCAATTTTACAATGTCTTGATGGTGCGGATATTATAGTGCCCAAGAAGTGGTCGGTAAAAGCGGCTGGTAGCAAATCTAACTATGAGCACTATCAGGTATCAGACCATTTGCATATCAGAGACTATCAGAATGCTATTGATATATTGCTGAAAAGACACCCTGAATACTATGCTACCGTAAAAAAATTTAATGATGCGCATGACGGCTACTATACCAACATGTTTGTTATGCGTAGTGATATTTTCAAAGAATATTCGGAATGGCTATTTGGCATTCTCGATGAGCTTGAAACTAAACTTGCTTTTGAAAATTATAGTGGGCAAGAAAAACGAGTGTTCGGACATATTTCTGAACGTTTGTTCAATATTTTCGTTCTTTATAAGCAGCAATACTCAACGGTAAAGCTGAAAGAGCTTCAGCGTACATTTGTTCAAAAAGAAACCTTCAATAGCTATCTCGAGCCAGCTTTCGAAGAAAATAATATACCTGTGGTTGTTTGTTCAGATGACAACTATGCACATAGTTTAGGTGCGTTGCTTAACTCTATTATCAAAGCATCAAATCAGAATTATAATTATGATGTTGTTATTTTAGACAATGGATTGTCAAAGCGAAATCAAAGAAGATTAATCGAACTTTGCTTTGTTAGTAAAAATTTCAGTATCAGGTTTTTTAATGTTCATGCATTTGATGAAATTAAAGATGCCTATATCAGACCACCATTTACAGTTGCGACTTATTCACGACTGTTTATTCCGCGCTTGATGCGTAATTACAGTAAGGTACTGTTTATTGATACGGATACTGTAGTTGAAAGCGATATTGCTGAGCTATTTGAAACCGAGTTACATGATAACTATGTTGCAGCAGTGCAGGATATTGTTATGGAAGGTTTTGTTAAGTTTGGCAACATCGCTCAGTCTGATGCTGGCATTCAGCCTGCCGGTGAATATTTGAAACAGACGCTGAAAATGTCTCGACCGGAAGAGTATTTTCAGGGCGGGATCATGGTATTCAATATCGAGCAAATGAACAAAGATAATATCTTTGAGCAGCTAATGAAAGAACTTAAAGGACAAAGCTTCTGGTTTCTCGATCAGGATATTATGAATAAAGTATTTTTTGGTCGGGTAACTTTCTTGCCCCTCGAGTGGAACGTTTATCATGGGAACGGTAATACCGAAACCTTCTACCCAAACCTGATTTTTTCAACCTACATGCGCTATTTAGAAGCTCGCGAAAATCCTAAAATGATTCATTTTGCTGGCGAAAATAAACCCTGGAACACGGATAAAGTTGATTATTTCGATAACTTTATCAAATTTATTCAGGGCACGCCTTGGGAAAAAGAAGTTTATGAAAAGCTTAGTGCGCATCCTCCTACCAGCGTATCGGTTTCACCGCCTCAGACACAGATTCTTTTCCAAACAAAAGTTAAACGTAAGTTAATGCCTTACCTAGATCGTTTTGCCCCTCGCGGTTCAAAGAGAAGAAGCGATATTGCTTACCTGTATTACAAAATCAGACGTGCCATTTTAGGGTAAAATAAGACAATGAATAGTGATAAATCAGTTCTTATCGTAGGCGCTGGCTTTTCAGGCGTGGTGATAGCAAGAGAACTGGCTGAAAAAGGCCTTAAGGTTAGAATTATCGATCAGCGTGATCATATTGGTGGCAATTGCTATGACGCGCGCGATAGCGAATCCCAGGTAATGGTGCATGTATACGGCCCTCATATTTTTCATACAGACAATGAAGTTGTATGGGAATATATGCAGCGTTTTACTAAAATGATGCCCTATACAAACCGAGTAAAAGCGGTCTATAAGCAGAGAGTATTCTCGCTGCCGATCAATTTGCTCACTATTAATCAATTTTTTAACGTTTGTCTTTCCCCGGATGAGGCCAAAGCCTTTGTTGAAGAAAAAGGCGATCAAAGCATCACCAATCCGCAAACCTTCGAAGAGCAAGCGTTACGCTTCGTGGGGAGAGAGTTGTATGAAGCTTTTTTCAAGGGCTATACCATTAAGCAGTGGGGCATGCAGCCTTCCGAGCTGCCAGCTTCAATCCTTAAGCGTCTGCCTGTCAGATTTAACTATGATGATAACTATTTCAATCATCGTTTTCAGGGAATGCCAGCGGAAGGTTATACAAAGCTTATTGAGAATATCGCTTTACACCCGGGCATCACCATTGATCTGAACACCTCTTTCGATAAATCCATGCAGGCTAAATATGACCATGTTTTTTACAGTGGCCCGCTGGATGCCTTTTATGATTATCAATTTGGACGCCTGGGATACCGTACTCTTGATTTCCAGAAGTTTACCTATGATGGCGATTATCAGGGCTGCGCAGTAATGAATTATCCTGAACAGGATATTCCCTATACGCGTATTACTGAGCATAAATATTTTTCTCCATGGGAAACGCATCAAAAGTCGGTCTGTTATAAGGAATTTAGCCGCAGCTGCGGCACTGATGATATTCCTTATTATCCAATACGCCAGGTTGGGGAGATGCAACTGCTGGATAAGTATCTAGATGTTGCCGCCCGCGAAAAGAACATTACATTCATAGGAAGATTAGGCACCTATCGTTATCTGGATATGGATGTAACCATAGCCGAAGCCTTGAAAACCGCAGAAATCTTCCTCACACAGGCTGCAAACAATGCGGATATGCCCGTTTTTACGGTCAATGTTAGATGAGCATTACGGCTTTAATAGTAACTTATAATCGTCTTGATAAACTTAAGATGTGCATTGAGGCTACCAGAAAAGCGCAATTTGATAAGATTGTAATCGTCGATAACGCCTCTTCTGACGGGACAGGGTTATGGTTGAAGAGCATTGAAAGCGAACAGTGCAGAGTTGTTTATTCTGGCGTAAATAGCGGTGGGGCCGGTGGGTTCAAAATTGGCCTTGAATATATTAGTCAGCATATTATGGGCAACTGGGTTGCCCTTTTTGATGATGATGCTTATCCAGATGAAACACTGGTTTCGCGCTTTAAGGCTATGTCAAAAGACAGCTATGCTGCATTTTCTTGTCGGGTTATAGACAAAAAGAATCAGCTTTGTCGCATGAACTTGCCTTTCAGAAAAATGCCTCAAAATTTCTTGCAAGATATGCATTATCTCTGGTGTTCTTCATTTTTTCAGCCTGCGCAGGATCAGCAGAGCGAGTGTGTAACGCTCTCTTTTGTGGGCGCTATTGTCCGGCAGGATGTCATTAAATACTCTTTGCCTTTTCTGCATGATGACCTTTTCATCTATTTTGATGATCTCTATTATTCATACCATCTAAATCAGGCAGGAAATAAAATGCTATACTGTCCTGACCTTGTGTTTATCCATGACGTTTCAAGTAGTAATGGAATAATTCTTCCTCAGTGGAAAGTGTATTATCTAGTTAGAAATCTTCTTTTGTCACGTCAGCTATTTAAGTTTAATAAACCTTTTACCATGCTGGGTATTACACTGAGGTTAACTAAATATTTTTCCATCGTTATAAAGCAGCCTCATAAGCGCAAATACCTTAGTTTCTTTTTGCGCGGGCTTTGTGATGGGCTGTTAGGTATTAAAGGGAAACGATTTTGATGGAAATATATTATGAGAAGCATATGTTATTTTGTAAACACTGACTGGTATTTTGATCTTCACTGGCTCGAAAGAGCCAGATATGCGCAATGTCATGGCTATCAGGTTCATGTCATTAGTGATTTTAATAATGAAGAGATCCTCCGAAAACTAGAGAGTCTGGGATTTATCTGTCATCAGTTAGATGTCAAGCCTCAGTCCATAAACCCCTTTATCTTCTTTTGGGTTTTCATTCGTTCATGCTTCACTTTACACCGAATCAAACCTGATATTATTCATGCGGCTACCATCAAGGCCTGTATTTACTCTGGATTGTATGCTTTTTTGATGAAAAAGAAGTTGGTGTTGAGTATTGTTGGTTTGGGAAGAATATTTACCGATCAAAGTTCGACGTTGTCTGTCATCCGTAAGATTGTTCTGCCTTTTTATCAGATTCTGTTAAAAAATAAAAATTCATATATCATCTTTGAACATCAAGATGATAAAAGGAACTTTATCAAAGCCACCGGCGTAGATGAAGAGCGAACCATCGTTATTGATGGCGCAGGCGTTGATACACAATTGTTTAATTTTCAGTCTGAAGTCCATCGCCAGCCTCCGGTTGTTCTGTTTGCGGCGCGTTTATTAAAACAGAAAGGGCTGTTGGATTTAATTGCTGCAAAAAAAATATTACGTCAGAGAAACAGCGATTTTGAAATTTATGTGGCTGGTATCCCGGTTGAGGATATCGATGCTATTCCGCATAAAGATATTATCGCTTGGGATAAACAAGGTTTAATCACATGGCTTGGTAAGCGATCTGATATGAAATCGGTTATCGCTCAGGCAAATATCGTGGCTTTACCTTCGACCTATGCTGAAGGCGTACCACGCATTTTGATTGAATCAGCGGCTATAGGCCGGGCGCTTATCGCCTATGATTCAGGAGGCTGTTGCAGCATCATCGAAAACGAGCGCAATGGCTTTCTTGTCGAAAAGGGAAACATCGCCTCGTTAGCCGAGAAACTTGAAATTTTACTATTAAATGCGGAACGCAGAAGCGTCATGGCGACTTATGGAAGAGATCTTGTATTAACAAAATTCGACTCAAAATTTGTTTTGACTCGAACTCTTCAAATTTATGAGTTGCTGTATAATTCTGAGACAATATGAGGGTTTCTGCACGATGGGTATTTTTGATAAGTTAATGAGTGATTTTAATCGTACAGAAAGTTTATCTGAACCATCTCCATCTAGAGCAACCAATAAAAATTTTTATTTGGTATCAGCCGCTGGAATGCCAAATTATGGCGATGATATGCTCACGCGAGGCTGGGTTAATGTCATTAAAAGAGCTTGGCCGAACGCGCATATCTATCTTGATGCCGTCGATCCGGTCGTTGCGCAAACGCTTTTCCCTGAAGTGACCTGTGTAAATTACTTCTGGACTCTAGCTCAGGCTTTGGGAACAGAAGGCGAGATTCCAGATAAATTCGCTGATCCAATTATGCTTCCGGTTCGCGAAAGGTTAATGCTCAATCTCCTGCCTGAAATGCAAAGTTTTCATCTTACCGGGGGAGGATACATTAACGATTTTAGCGGTGCGAATTCGCGACTAATTGAGTTAATTGCTTTTTTTGCTGATAAATTTAACATCCCTTGTTATGCGACTGGGCTGGGGCTATACCCGCTTTCACCTGAGCATGCGGCTAAATTTAAGTCGGCTATTTGCAAATTTGAAATTTTTGATGTTCGAGACGCCTCAAGTTATGAAGTGCTCAATGCGTTGTCACTGAATAACCTTTCATTTGTAGGAGATGATTATTTTTCTTTCCCTTTCAATGAGAACGTGCGATTGGTCGAAAGCTCTGTTCCATCTCTCAGGCTCTGTCTGAGTAACGAATCCGCTGATATTGTTAATGCGGAGGACAAGTTACTCGGTAATATCGATATTCTCATTACTCAGTTCAATGCTGCCCATCCTGATGGACAGATCATTTTTTATGAATTCCGTCCCGGCGTCGATGGCGAACTATACAAAACGGTAAAAGCACGGCATGCTAAAGTGACCTTTGTTCCATTCGATATTTTGTGGACGCAAGGCCTTACTTTATCTCCTAACGATTACTTTATTTCCACGCGCTTTCATTTTCAGCTGATTGTAGCCAGTATGGGCCTAAAGGGAATTTCATTTTACTGGAATGAATATTACAGAAATAAATTTTCTAGCTTAGAGGAAGTTACTAACTGGAAATCATTTAACCTTGATGATGAATCTATTATAACGCTTAATCTTAGCCTTGATGACATTGCTAATAATGGTCTTGAGTTTAGCGATAATTTTAAAAAGGTCAGGGAAGAAAAATTAAAGATGGTCGATATGCTTTATATATCAGAGTGATTTTTTCACAGTCTTAATCTTTGACGATCATTCCTGTTATCAATGTTTTTCTCTTTAGTCAGAATCTCCTGTATGAAATATAATCTTTTTTAGCTAAAAGTATTATTGCAGTAGGTTCACCATTTACAAAATTCATGTAAACTTGCATGTTAGATGGTTCCCGTATGCTTAATGAAGCAGGATAAGTTCCACAAAGCATCTTCAGACAGGAGTAAAAAATGTCCAAGCAACAGATAGGCGTTGTAGGTATGGCAGTGATGGGCCGTAACCTGGCTCTCAACATTGAAAGCCGCGGTTACACCGTCTCTATCTTCAACCGCTCGCGCGAAAAGACCGATGAAGTCATCGCCGAGAACGAAGGCAAAAAACTGGCGCCTTACTACACCGTTGAAGAGTTTGTAGCGTCCCTGGAGAAACCGCGCCGTATCCTGCTGATGGTGCAGGCAGGCGAAGCGACCGACAAAACCATTGCTTCCCTGACGCCACACCTTGATAAGGGCGATATCCTGATTGATGGCGGTAACACCTTCTACAAAGATACCATCCGTCGTAACAAAGAGCTGTCTGACCAGGGCTTCAACTTCATCGGTACCGGCGTTTCTGGCGGTGAAGAGGGCGCGCTGAAAGGCCCGTCTATCATGCCTGGCGGTCAGAAAGAAGCGTACGAGCTGGTTGCCCCCATCCTGGACAAAATTGCTGCCCGTGCTGAAGATGGCGAAGCCTGCGTGACCTACATTGGTCCAGATGGCGCTGGCCACTATGTGAAAATGGTTCACAACGGTATCGAATATGGCGACATGCAGCTGATCGCAGAAGCCTATGCGCTGTTAAAAGGTGCGCTGGGTCTGAGCAACGAAGAGCTTGCGAAAACCTTCACTGAGTGGAATAACGGCGAGCTGAGCAGCTACCTGATCGACATCACCAAGGATATCTTCACCAAGAAAGATGAAGAGGGTAACTACCTGGTTGACGTCATTCTGGATGAAGCCGCTAACAAAGGCACCGGTAAGTGGACCAGCCAGAGCTCACTGGATCTCGGCGAACCGCTGTCGTTGATCACCGAATCCGTATTCGCCCGTTACCTCTCTTCGCTGAAAACGCAGCGCGTTGCCGCGTCTAAAGTGCTGAGCGGCCCGCAGGCGCAGGCCTTTACCGGTGACAAAGCGGAATTCGTTGAGAAAGTGCGTCGCGCGCTCTATCTGGGCAAAATCGTTTCTTACGCTCAGGGCTTCTCTCAGCTGCGCGCGGCTTCCGAGCAGTACAACTGGGATCTGCACTACGGTGAAATCGCTAAAATCTTCCGCGCTGGCTGCATCATTCGCGCGCAGTTCCTGCAGAAGATTACCGATGCCTACGCGGAAGATGCAAACATTGCGAACCTGTTGCTGGCACCGTACTTCAAAGACATTGCTGACCAGTATCAGCAGGCGCTGCGTGACGTCGTGGCCTATGCCGTGCAGAACGGTATCCCGACGCCGACCTTCTCTGCCGCTATCGCTTACTACGACAGCTATCGTTCAGAAGTGCTGCCTGCCAACCTGATTCAGGCGCAGCGCGACTACTTCGGCGCGCATACCTATAAGCGCATCGATAAAGAGGGTGTGTTCCACACCGAGTGGCTGGACTAAACAGCAAAAAGGCTTCCATCCGGAAGCCTTTTTTTTTACCCCACCAGCAAATCCCCGCTCCTCACCTCATCTTCCCCCGCCAGCCTGACCACCAGCATCCCCGCCGTCGCAAACTTCGTCCAGTGCCGCGCATAGAGCACGCCGCCGAACTCCGCCACCAGCGGCGTGACAAAGTCCGTCACCGGATCCACCACTTCCGCTACCACTTCGCCCGGACGGATATGCGCGCCCAGCTTCTTGCGATGCAGAATCAGCCCCGATACCGGCGAGTGAATATACTCGCACGCAGCCAGCGGCGTAGCGGGATGTTTAAGGGCAGGGGAGACCGCGCCTGCGCCTTCAGTATGACGCTGCTTAATCACGCCGCTCTCTTCCGGCACATCCACCGCTTCCAGCGCGCTGGCCGCCGCGCTGCTCTCGGTCATGCCCGCGATATCCTCGGCATTGGCCGTCACCAGCGCCAGCTCGTCGCCGCCAATCACCGCCGCCGCCACTTCCACCGACACCGTCGGGCTTTCTGGGGCGATATAGCCGCCTTCACGCAGCGCATTGATAATCGCCTCCGCATCCTGCTCCGCCTGATCGGGATCGACGTCGCGCACGCCGCGCAGCTCCAGCGTCACCGGCAGCAGGCCGCGCGGCATCGGATACTGGTCGCCAAAGCGTTGCGCCAGCGTCAGCCAGGGTTCACAGCAGGCTTCGTCGAACGGCTCGCCGCCGGAAATCTGCGCCAGCAGCTGCACTTCGCTGCCGAGCCAACGAGCCAGCGGCTCAATATCCGGCCAGGCGTGCGGCGTGGTGTAGAGGTGTGTCAGGGCTTCCCAGTCGCAGTGCAAATCAATCATCAGATCCGCCTGGCTTGCCATGCGCATCAGCGTAAAGCGCTGCGCTTCCAGCTCGGTTTTGGCAATCACGTCACGGTAGTGGCGATCGATAGCGTCGCGGATCAGCCGTTTATTGTCGCCTTCGTTCGGCGTCAGCGATCCCGCCAGCTCTGCCGCCAGCTTCTCGCCCAGCGCGGGGAAGCGTCGGTTGAAATCCTGGCCCGACTCGCTGTGAAAACGTCCCAAATGGGTGCCGTGCCAGTGCTGGCTCAGCGCCAGCGGGTTGGCCACCGGCACCAGCGTAAAGCCGGCGCGCAGCCTGCCAGCGGACTCCAGCGCCATCAGCTTCTGCTTCAGAAACCAGGCGACCGCCATGCCAGGGATCTCATCGCCGTGCAGCGACGCCTGGATATAAACCTGTTTATATTTTTCTTCGCCGAAGTGGAAGCTGACGATTTCGCGCTGCGTGCCCAGCGAGGCGCTGAGAAGGGGGTGATGTTGTTGATGCATAGGGCGCTGATTGTCCTTTCATTTAGAAGAGGGCGCAACTGCGCCCAGGAAATGAAGAAAAGTATAGTGCCGAATCAAAGCGGGCGACCACCTGGGTCGCCTCAGACTACTGCTGAATGGAAATATCGGTCGCGAAATAGCGCTTCTGAATCTTGTCGAAGGTGCCGTTCTTTTTGATTTCGGCAAAGGCGCTGTCCAGCGCGGTTTTCAGCTCGCTGTCGCCTTTACGCAGGCCGATCGCCGTTCCCGGACCGATAATCGGATCCTGCACAATCGGACCCGCCAGCTCGAAATCTTGGCCCTGCGGATGTTTCAGGAAGCCCATCGCCGCCTGCGCGGCATCGGTGAATACCGCATCAAGCCGTCCTGAGATCAGATCGCTCTCCACCTGCGCCTGGTCGCCGTAAGGCACCACGTTGACGCCGAAGGGCTGCCATTTGGCGCGCGCGTAGCGCTCCTGCACCGTGCCTTGCTCTACGCCGACGGTTTTACCCTTCAGCGACTCGGCGGTCGGCAGCAGACCCGAGCCTTTACGGGCAATCAGCTGCGTATGGGTGTCATAGAGCGGCACGGTAAAGTCAATCTGCTTCAGGCGCTCTTCGGTAATACCCATGTCGGAGAGGATGGCGTCGAACTTACGCGCCTTGAGCGCCGGGATCATGCCATCGAACTGGCTCTCCACCCAGACGCACTTCGCCTGCATCTGCTGGCAGAGGGCATTGCCAAGGTCGATATCGAAGCCGACCAATTTGCCCTGCGGCGTTTTGGATTCAAACGGCGGATAGGTCGGATCGACGGCGAAGCGCACCTGATCGATTTTTGCCTGCGCGCCAAAGGCGCAGCCTGCCAGTAGGGCGGTCATCAGCGCGTTGCGCAGACGTGAGAAGCCAGGAGTAGTCATAGTCTCTTCTTTTATCGTGATGTTGAATAAAGCAGAGTACCCGCCAGCGACTGTGATGACAATTACTGGATTATTTTCACTACGTTAGCATTGCAGAGGCGGCGGTAATCCTCAGTGTTCAATATCACCGACCTGTCGAGCCGTCCGGCGTTAAAGGCGAGCTCGCTAAAGCGCTCAAACAGCAGCGGATCGACCACCAGCCTGAGATCGGGATGAAACGAGAAGGGCGGAATGGCGCCGAACACGCAGCCTGTCAGCGACTCGACCTCAGCCGGACTGGCGAGCGAGGCGCGCCGGCCGCCGACGGCCTCAGCAACCTTACTGAGATCCGCCTGCTGATCCGCAGGCAGCACCGCCAGCACATGCTGTTTGACGCCGTTGCCTTTGACGTGACACACCAGCGCCTTCGCGCCCTGGCCAACGGCGGTGCCGCGGATCGCCGCCACCGCTTCGCATTTGCCGGTCGCCTCATGGCTCATCAGCTGATAGCGCGCCTGATGCTGTTCCAGCAGGGCAATCAATTTTTCATGGGTGGTCATACCGGATCCTGAAGCGAAAAGAGAACCATGCTGCTCAACGTCCTGCACCTGTCCCAATGTTGAGCAGCATGGCGCACCGCTATTTATGCCGTGCGCGCAGGTTGTTGATGATGGCGCTGAGGTCGAGATCCTGGTCCTGCAGCAGCACCAGCAGGTGATAGAGCAGGTCAGAGGCCTCGTTGGTCAGCTCAAAGCGATCGTTTACCGTCGCCGCCAGCGCGGTTTCAACCCCTTCTTCGCCGACTTTCTGCGCGATGCGCTTGGTGCCGCTGGCGTAGAGCTTAGCGGTATAGGAGCTGGCCGGATCGGCACTTTTGCGCGACGCCAGCAGCTGCTCCAGCTGATGCAGAAACACCCAGTCAGGTGCGGCAGGCGAAAAGCAGCTTGAGGTGCCGCGATGGCAGGTCGGCCCGATGGGATCCGCCAGCACCAGCAGCGTATCGTTGTCGCAGTCTGGCGTAATGCTGACGACGCGCAGAAAATGGCCGGAGGTTTCGCCCTTGGTCCAGAGGCGCTGTTTGGTGCGCGAAAAGAAGGTAACGTTGCCGTCGCTCAGGGTTTTCGCCAGCGCGTCCTGATTCATATAGCCGTGCATCAGCACTTCGCCAGAGACGTTGTGCTGCACGATAACGGGCATCATGCCCTCGGTTTTGACCCAGTCAAGCTGGGCCAGCTGTTCTTCAGTTAACACGCGCGAATCTCCACTCCGTTCTCTTTCAGGAAGCTTTTCAGCTCGCCGATATTGATAATTTGCTTGTGGAACACCGAGGCGGCCAGCGCGCCGTCGACGTTCGCCTGCTCAAAGGCGTCGAGAAAGTGCTGCATGGTGCCCGCGCCGCCTGAGGCGATCAGCGGCACCTTACACAGGTCGCGCACCTTTTTCAGCTGCACCAGATCGTAGCCGTTGCGCACGCCATCCTGGTTCATCATGTTCAGGACAATTTCACCTGCGCCGCGCTTTTGCACCTCTTCGACCCACGCCAGGGTTTCCCACTGGGTGACGCGGGTGCGCGCCTCGTCGCCGGTATACTGGTTAACGTGATATTTGCCGGTGGCTTCGTCGAACCAGGTATCGATGCCTACCACGATGCACTGCACGCCGAAGCGATCCGCCAGGCGGGTGATCAGTTCGGGATCGGCCAGCGCAGGGGAGTTGATGGAGATTTTATCGGCGCCGAACTCAAGAATGCGTGCCGCATCCTCTTCGCTTTTGATGCCGCCCGCCACGCAGAAGGGAATATCGATCACTTCCGCCACGCGCGACACCCAGCTTTTGTCGACCACGCGGCCGTCGCTTGAGGCGGTGATATCGTAGAACACCAGCTCGTCCGCGCCTTCCTGCGCATAGCGCTGCGCCAGCGGCACGATGTCGCCGATGATCTCGTGATTGCGGAACTGAACGCCTTTGACGACCTGGCCGTCGCGCACGTCAAGACAGGGAATTATGCGTTTTGCCAGCATGCGATAGCCTCCGAAACCGTGAATTTACCTTCAAGCAGGGCGCGTCCAACAATGACGCCCTTAACGCCGCTGCCGCGCAGCGCCGCGATATCCTCAATGGCGCCGATGCCGCCGGAGGACTGAAACGCAATGTCGGGATAGCGCGCGGTCACTTCCTGATAGAGCGCGACGTTGGAGCCGCTCAGGGTGCCGTCGCGCGAAATATCGGTGCAGAGCACATGCTTCAGGCCGACCGGCTCAAACCAGGCGATAACCTCTTCCAGCGTGACGCCGGCCGCTTCCTGCCAGCCGCTGATGGCGACCTCTTTGCGGTTCGCCGCGTCGATACGCACGTCCAGCGCCAGCACGATCGCCTCGGCGCCAAACTCGCTGAACCACTTTTTCACCTCTTCCGGCGCTTTTACCGCCGTGGAGCCGACCACGACGCGGCTGGCGCCCGCATCCAGCAGCGCTTTCACATCGTCGCGCGTGCGGATGCCGCCGCCGACCTGCACCACGGCGTCGACGCCGTTAAGCAGCGTTTGCAGCAGCGGGATCTGGCGCTGCGCCGGATCTTTCGCGCCGGTCAGGTCCACGAGGTGCAGCACCGTCGCGCCCTGGCTGGCGTAATCCTGCAGGCGCGGCAGCGGATCGCTGCCGTAGTCGCGCTGCTGGCCGTAATCGCCCTGATGCAGACGCACCACTTTGCCGTCAATCAAATCTAACGCAGGGATAATCATCACATCTCCAGGAAGTTTTTCAGCAGCTGCGCGCCCGCTTTGCCGGAACGCTCGGGGTGGAACTGCACGCCGAAGAAGTTATCTTTCTGCACTGCCGCGGTGAACGGCTGGCCGTAATCGCACTGGGCGATGGTGCTGGCGTTGACCGGCATGGCGTAGCTGTGCACGAAATAGAAATAGCTCTCTTCGTCGATGCCGCGAAACAGGTGGTTGCCCGCCTGGGCGGTAATCTGGTTCCAGCCCATATGCGGCAGCGGCAGGCCGCGCGTATCCATCAGACCGCATTCGGCGTCGATAATGCCAAGGGTGGGGATGCCGCCGTTCTCTTCGCTGCGGCTGCCGAGCAGCTGCATGCCGAGGCAGATGCCGAGCACCGGCTGGGTGCAGGCCTTGATCAGGTCGACGAGGTCGCGCTCTTCCAGCTGGTTCATCGCCGCGCGCGCGGTGCCGACGCCCGGCAGAAACAGCTTGTCGGCGCGCAGCACCACGTCAGGATCGCGGCTGACGTCGGGCGTGTAGCCAAGGCGCTCTACCGCCCACTTCACCGAGGAGAGGTTGGCGCAGCCGGTATCGAGGATCACCACGTTCATTTACAGCACTCCTTTCGAGCTGGGCAGGGTGTTGCCCTCAACGCGGATCGCCTGGCGCAGGGTGCGGCCGAAGGCTTTAAACAGGCTCTCCACGCGATGGTGATCGTTCTTGCCTTTGGTTTTCAGATGCAGGGTACTCATCATGGCGTAGGAGAGCGAGCTGAAGAAGTGCTCGACCATCTCGGTGCTCATATCCCCGACGCGCTGATAGCTGAACTCCGCCTTGAACTCCAGATGCGGACGGCCGGAGATATCGAGCGCGCAGCGCGCCAGGCACTCATCCATCGGCAGCACAAAGCCGAAACGGCCGATGCCGCGCTTGTCGCCCAGCGCCTTCAGCAGCGCCTCGCCGAGCGCCAGCCCGGTGTCTTCGATAGTGTGGTGATCGTCGATATAGAGATCGCCTTTCACCTCGATATTCATGCGGAAGCCGCCGTGCACCGCGATCTGGTCCAGCATGTGGTCGAAGAAGCCGACGCCGGTATTGATTTTGCTGCCGCCTTCGCGGTCCAGCCACACCTCGGCGCGGATCTGCGTCTCTTTGGTGTTGCGGTTGACCAGCGCGTGGCGGTCGCGTTTGGTCAGGCGCGCCTGAATCGCGCCCCAGTCCTCGCCTTCGCTGCCGAAGCGGATGCCCTGGATGCCCATATTCTGCGCCAGCTGGATATCGGTCAGCCGGTCGCCGATCACATAGCTGTTCGCTACGTCGATGGCGCCCTCTGCCAGCCAGGCCTCGACCATTTTGGTCTTCGGCTTGCGGCAGTCGCAGTTATCTTCCGGCTTGTGCGGGCAGATCAGCACCTCGTCGAACTGGATCCCCTGCGAGCTGAACACCTGCATCATCAGGTTATGCGGGCCGTCGAAATCCGCCTGCGGAAAGCTGCTGGTGCCCAGCCCGTCCTGGTTGGTGATCATCACCAGCCGGTAGCCGGCGCTTTGCAGCGCCAGCAGCGCCGGGATGACGTTGGCTTCAAACGCCAGCTTCTCCAGGCGATCCACCTGAAAATCTTCAGGCGGCTCGGCGATAAGGGTGCCGTCGCGATCGATAAAAAGGGTCTTCTGGCTCATGCTCTCTCCACAGATAAAGCCTGTAACGCGGCGATCAGGCGCTCGCACTCTGTACGCGTGCCGATTGAGATGCGCAGGCATCCCGCAAGGCCCGGATTTTTGTTCTGGTCGCGCAGAATAATGCCCTGATCCCACAGGGATTTAAATACCGCAGGCGAATCGGTAAAGCGCGCCAGAATATAGTTGGTCTCGCTCGGGAAGACCTGCTGCACCAGGCTAAGCTGCGGCAGCTGCGCCAGCAGCCAGGCGCGGCTGGCGTTCAGCTCGGCGACGTGCTGGCGCATTAGCGCGATGCCCTGGTCGCTCAGCGCCTGCCCGGCGACGTCGGCGACCGGCGTCGCCAGCGGATAGGGCGCAATCACCTTCATCAGCAGATCGATGACTGGCTTATTTGCCAGCGTAAAGCCGCAGCGCAGCCCGGCGAGCGCAAACGCCTTCGACAGCGTGCGCAGGATCACCAGGTGCGGATAATCTTTCAGCCAGCCGCTCAGCGTCGCCTGCGGACAGAATTCGATATAGGCTTCATCGGCCACCACCAGCGCTTTTCCGGCGGTCATCTCGAGCAGCGCGCGGATATCCTCCTGATCGATCAAGTTGCCGGTCGGGTTGTTGGGGCTGCACATATAGACCACTTTCACGCCGTCGAGCTGTTCGGCGATAGCCGGCAGGTTGAGCTGCCAGTTCTCGAGCGCCGGTACGGTGCGGTACTCAATGCCGATGGTTTCCGCGCTGACGCTGTACATACCGTAGGTCGGCGGGCAGAACAAAATGGCGTCTTTGCCCGGCTCGCAGAAGGCGCGCATCACCAGCTCAATGCCCTCGTCGGCGCCGCGGCTCACCAGCACCTGCTCTGGCTCTAGCCCGGCGTAGGCGGCGTAGCGCTCAATCACGATCTTCGGCTGACACTCCGGGTAGCGGTTCAGCGTCTGCTGCGACAGTTCAAAGGGCACCGGCAGCGGAAATTCGTTGGCGTTAAGCCAGACGTCGCCGTTGCCGCCGAGGCGGCGCGCGGACTGGTAGGGCGTCAGGGCGCGCACGTTGTCGCGCGCCAGCTCTTCAATATTGCGGCTCATGCCTGCTCCTCTTTCAGCGCGGCGACGCGCAGGGTAACGGCGTTTTTGTGCGCCTCCAGCTGTTCGGCGGCGGCCAGGGTCTCAATGGTGGCGGCGAGGTTGAGGAAACCCTGCGGCGTCAGCTCCTGCACCGTCATGCGCTTCTGAAAATCGGCCAGGCCGAGGCTGGAACAGGTCGCGGTGTAGCCGTAGGTCGGCAGCACATGGTTGGTGCCGGAGGCGTAATCGCCCGCCGACTCCGGCGACCAGTCGCCGAGAAACACCGACCCGGCGCTGGTGATGGCGTCCACCAGATCGCGCGGCTGGCGCGTCTGAATAATCAGGTGCTCCGGGCCGTACTGGTTGGAGATCGCCACGCACTCCTCCAGGTCGCGCGCCACAATCAGGCGGCTGCTTGCCAGCGCCTGGCGTGCGGTTGCGGCGCGCGGCAACGCCTGCAGCTGCGCCTCAACCGCCTCAGCCACCTGCTGCGCCAGCGTCAGCGACGGGGTCAGCAGGATCACCTGCGAATCGGGGCCGTGTTCCGCCTGCGACAGCAGATCGGAGGCGACAAAGGCGGGCGTTGCCCCTTCGTCGGCGATCACCAGCACTTCCGACGGACCGGCGGGCATATCGATCGCCGCGCCGTCGAGACGCTGGCTCACCTGGCGTTTCGCCTCGGTGACGTACGCGTTGCCCGGCCCGAAGATCTTATCGACTTTCGGCACGCTCTCGGTGCCGAAGGCGAGGGCGGCGATCGCCTGCGCGCCGCCGACCTGAAACACCTCTTCGACGCCGCACAGCTGCGCCGCATAGAGGATCTCATCGGCGATGGGCGGCGGCGAGCAGAGCGCCACGCGGCCGCAGCCGGCGATGCGCGCCGGGGTCGCCAGCATCAGCACGGTCGAGAAGAGCGGGGCGGAGCCGCCCGGAATATAGAGGCCGACTGAGCGCACCGGCCGGGTGATCTGCTGGCAGCGCACGCCGGGCTGGGTCTCGACATCCACCGTCGCCAGCTGCTGCGCGTTGTGGAAGGTTTCGATATTGGCGACCGCCACGGCCATCGCCTGCTTCAGGTCGTCGCTGAGTCGCGCGCCGGCGGCGGCAATCTCGGCGGGCGTGACGCGCAGCGCCGCTACCTGCGCCTTGTCGAAGCGCGCGCTAAAGGCGCGCAGCGCCGCGTCGCCGTTACTTTTAACCTCATCCAGCACCTCGCGCACCGTGGCGCTGATGGCGTCGGAGGCGGCGATGGCCGGGCGCTGCAGCAGCGCCTGACGCTGCGCCTCGCTGCACTGCTGCCATTCGACGGGGGTCATAAAGGCCATGGTTTACTCCATCATCTTTTCAATTGGCAGCACCAGAATCGAGCTGGCGCCCAGCGCTTTCAGTTTTTCCATGGTTTCCCAGAACAGGGTTTCGCTGCTGACCATGTGCATCGCTACGCGGCTCTGGTCGCCCGCCAGCGGCAGCACGGTCGGACGCTCAGCGCCAGGCAGCAGCTGGATCACCTCTTCCAGGCGGTCGCTCGGCGCGTGCATCATGATGTATTTCGATTCGCGCGCTTTGATCACGCCCTGGATGCGGGTCATCAGCTTGTCGATCAGCTCCTGCTTCTCCGCTGCCATCTCGCCGTCGCGCTGGATCAGCACCGCTTTCGAACGGTAGATCACTTCCACTTCGCGCAGGCCGTTAGCCTCCAGCGTGGCGCCGGTTGACACCAGGTCGCAAATCGCGTCGGCCAGCCCGGCGCGCGGCGCGACTTCCACCGAGCCGTTCAGCATACAGGGTTTAAAGTTAAGGCCTTTTTTATCGAGGTACTGCTTCAGCAGGTGAGGATAGGAGGTGGCGATGCGGGCGTTATTCAGGCACTGCGGGCCGCTGTACTCTTCGTCCACCGGCATCGCCAGCGACAGGCGGCAGCCGCCGAAGTCCAGACGGCGCAGGGTGAAGTAGCGCGGATCTTCGCCCTGTGCGCGGCGCGTCAGCAGCTCCTCTTCCAGCACGTTCTCGCCGATAATGCCGAGATCCACCACGCCATCCATGACCAGACCGGGAATATCGTCATCGCGCACGCGCAGGATATCGATCGGCATATTCTCTGCGAAGGCGATCAGACGCTGCTGCTGCAGGTTAATTTTAATGCCGCAGCGCGCCAGCAGCTCGCGTGAGTCATCGCTTAAACGGCCAGATTTCTGCATAGCTATGCGAATTCGCTTGTTATCTAACATCGGTCCTGTCCTCTGTTTCATTCCTGTCTGAAAAGGTATTGCGCCAGCCCATAAAAAAACCCCCGGAAGGCGATCTTCCGGGGGTTCTCTTTGCGTTCGCACCACTGGAAGATCTGAATGTCTCCCAGCACACATCGCCTGAAAGACTAGTCAGGGTGATGGTGATGATGATGGTTGAACTGAACGCGTGTCATAATCTATTCCGTTGCTGAATGCGTATTCATTTGCGTGTTGATTAACCTAGCGAAGATAGCGGCGATGCGCAACCCTTTTTTAACCTTTGCGATACGACAGCGGGGCGCACTAAGATGGACGGCAGTGAGTCACGCGCAGGAGTCAATATGAAGAAGGTCGCAATTATCGGTCTGGGATGGCTGGGCATGCCGCTGGGGCTGGCGCTCACGGCACGCGGCTGGCAGGTCACCGGCAGTAAAACCACGCTGGACGGCGTCGAGGCGGCGCGCCGCTGCGGCATCGACGCGGTGCCGCTGCGGCTGACGCCGGAAATCGAGTGCGACGCCGAGGATCTCGCCCGGCTGCTGGCGGTCGACGCGCTGGTGGTCACCCTGCCCGCCAGCCGCACGGCGGAAGGCGGCGAAAGCTATATGCAGGCGGTGCAGAACGTGGTGGACAGCGCGCTGGCGCAGCAGGTGCCGCGCATTATCTTTACCAGCTCCACCTCGGTCTACGGCGGCGGCAGCGGCGTAATGAAAGAGAACAGCGTTCTTCAGCCGGAAACGGTAGCGGGCAAAACCCTGACCGCGCTGGAGAGCTGGCTGCACGATCTGCCCGGTACGCAGGTCGACATTCTGCGGCTGGCGGGGCTGGTGGGGCCGAGTCGCCATCCCGGCCGCTTTCTGGCGGGAAAAACCGGGCTGGAGAACGGCGCACACGGCGTCAATCTGGTGCATCTGGATGATGTGGTCAGCGCCATTACTCTGCTGCTGCAGACGCCGAAAGGCGGGCGCGTCTATAACCTCTGCGCGTCAAAACATCCGTCGCGCGCGACCTTTTACCCCGCTGTCTCGCGCCAGCTGGGCCTGACGCCGCCCACCTTTTTGCCCTCAGCGTCCGGCGACACCGGCAAGCTGATTGACGGCTCGCGCATCTGCAACGAGCTGGGGTACGAGTACAGCTACGACGACCCGGCAAAAATGCCGCTGGAATAGGGTGGCTCAGACGCCAAGCCGGTCGCGCAGCGCATACCAGGCGGCACCCATCGCGGTCAGCGGCACCTTAAAGCGCCGCCCGCCGGGGAAAGGCAGGTGCGGCAGCTTCGCAAAGGCGTCGAAGCGTTCCGCATCGCCGCGCAGCGCTTCGCAAATCAGCTTGCCGGCAAGGTGCGTGCAGGTGACGCCGTGGCCGCTGTCGCCCTGCATAAAGTAGACGTTGTTCTCCAGCCGTCCGAACTGCGGCAGCCGTGACAGCGTCAGCAGGAAGTTGCCGCTCCAGCGGTAGCTGAAGGAGAGATCGCGCAGCTGCGGAAAGGTGCGCAGCAGTTTGGGGCGGATCAGCGCCTCGATGTCGCCGGGATCGCGCGCGCCGTAGACCACGCCGCCGCCGTAAAGCAGCCGGTTATCCGCCGTCAGGCGGAAATAGTCGAGCAAATAGTTGCAGTCTTCGACGCAGTGATTATTCGGCAGCAGCGCCAGCGCGCGATCGCGGCTCAGCGGTTCGCTGGCGAGGATCTGCGATCCGCACGCCATGCTGTTGCGCGTCAGGCGCGGCTCCAGCTGCGAGGGCAGATAGGCATTGCCGGCGAAAAGCACGAAGGTGGCGCTTACCTCGCCGTGCTCCGTTTTCACCCGATTGGTCGTGCCGTAGGTCAGCGCCGTCGCGGCGGAGCCTTCATAGATGCGCCCGCCGTGACGGCGGATCGCCTCCGCTTCACCCAGCGCCAGGTTAAGCGGATGCAGATGGCCGCCGCGCCGATCCAGCAGGCCGCCGACGTAGCGCTCGGTGGCGATTTCGCGCCGGATGCCGCGCTCGTCGAGCAGCTCCAGATGGTGATTGCCATACTTTTCCCACAGCTTCTGCTGGTGGCGCAGGTGATTCATCTGCCGCGGGTTAAGCGCGGCGAAGATATTGCCGGGCCGGTAGTCGCAGGCGATGGCGTAGCGGTCAATGCGGTCGCGAATGATCTCCGCGCCCTCGAACATCATGCTGCCGAGCATGCGCGCGCTCTCTTTGCCGTAGCGCTGTTCGATGACGTCCACGTCGCGGCTGTAGGAGTTAACCACCTGACCGCCGTTGCGGCCGCTGGCGCCGAAGCCGACGCGCGCCGCCTCCAGCACCACCACGTCATAGCCCGCCTCGGTGAGGTAGAGCGCGGCGGAGAGGCCGGTAAAGCCCGCGCCGATCACGCAGACGTCGCACTGGATGCTCTCCTGCAGCGTCGGCCAGGGCGCATGGTCGTTGGCGGTCGCCGCGTAGTAGCTTTCAACATGTTTCATCTCAACCTCCTGCCTGCGAACTGCTCAGAAATTAGCGGGCGTATGAGCGCTGACGATACGGCAGGGCTGCGCCGAGAGATTGGTGAAGCTGTGCGGCAGCCCGGTATCGATCACATAACTTTCGCCCGCGTTAAGGTGGTAGCTTTGTCCGTTGACCACCAGGGTGATCTCTCCCTCCAGCAGTGTCCCGGTCTCTTCGCCCGGATGACGCAGCTTTTCCCCGGTGCTGGCGCCGGGCTGATAGGTCTCCAGCAGCATGCCGAGCGAGCGCTTCGCCTGCCCGTTGTCCACCAGCTTCAGCGACACCCCCTGGCTGCCGATCTCCACCAGATCGGCTGGCCTGACGATCACCTTCGGCGCGTCATGGTGTTTGGGTTCGGAGAAGAACTCCGACAGCGACAGCCCGTACACCTTCAACAGCTTTTGCAGCGTGCTGACTGCCGGACTCACCTTGTCCTGTTCAATGGTGCTGATGGCGCTATGGGTTAAACCTGACAGTTCAGCGGCGCGGCGCTGAGACAATCCCAACTCTTGCCGGATTTGCGATAAGCGTCGTCCAGGCGCCAGAGCGGCATCGTTCATGGTGATTTTTCCTCGTGATAGTGCTGTGCGGCGTGGATAAACCCCGCGAAAAGGGCGCGGGAGGCGTCGTTCTGTTCCGGCTGCCATTCGGGATGCCACTGCACCGCCAGGGCGAAGGGATGGTGGCGCAGGCTGACCGCTTCGATCAGGCCATCCGGCGCGCGCGCCTCGATGCGCAACTGCGGGCCTGTTTCGCGGATGCCCTGATGATGCAGCGAATTCACCGCCCGCATCGCGTCGCTGCCCAGCAGAGAGGCGAGCAGGCCGTCCGCTTCAGGAAAGATGTCGTGCGCCAGGGCGTACTGCTCATTTAGCGGCAGCGTCGGCGCAGGATGATGTGCCAGCCCGGTTTTGCGCGCGTCGAGATCGCGCCACAGCGCGCCGCCGTTGGCGACCACCAGCTCCTGCATGCCGCGGCAGATGCCGAACAGCGGCATCCTGCGGCTGATGGCCCAGGTAATAATAGCGAAGGCGAGCCGGTCGCGGCCGGGATCGGCATGCGGCTCGCTGCCCGCCTCGCCGTAGTGCCAGGGTTCGACATTGCTGGTGCTGCCGGTGAGCATCACGCCGTCGAGCCTCTCCAGCGCCTGCTCCAGCAGATGCGGCGTCGCGCAGAGCTGCTGGGGCAGGGCAAGCGGCACGCCGCCCGCCTGGGCTATCGCCGACAGATATTTGTTATGCACCGACTGGGTGAGATGGCCATCATGATCAATCTGGCACATCGCTACGCCGATCAAAGGGTTGTTAAAAATAATGCCCATTTCACTCCTCGACTCGCTGTTCAAAAAATTCACCGATCGGGCCCGCAGCGGGTAAAAACGTGCAATATTTTTTCAATCTAGCAATGCGCTGTTTGTTTCTCAAACAGATTTGTTACATTTGCACACTTTTTGTGTTGGCGCTATGTTAGAGGAGTGGCTGTTATTTTGAGCATTGCGCAAACCAATCAACGGTAGAAGGCGGGTGGGATATGACGAACCTCGTGGAAGTAGAAGACTTCACGCGTCACAGTGAAGAGAGACGAACCAGCGCGTTCCAGCTTGAAGTGAAAAACTGGCTGGAACGCCACCCTGAAACGCAGTATGTCGATATTTTATTAAATGATTTAAACGGCGTCTTTCGCGGCAAACGTATTCCAGTAACCGCGCTGGCGAAACTGGAAAAAGGGTGTTATTTCCCCGCCTCGGTTTTCGCTATGGATATCCTCGGCAACACCGTCGAAGAAGCTGGCCTCGGGCAATCTCTCGGCGAACCAGACAACCTCTGCATGCCGGTTCCCGGCACTTTAGTTCCCTCCGCTTCCGATCCTGCGCACATCGCCCAACTGCTGTTGACCATGTGCAACCAAGATGGCACTCCCTTTGACGTTGAACCCCGTAATGTCCTGAACCGGCTGTGGCAGCAGCTACGCAACCAGGGACTTTTTCCGGTGGTAGCGGTAGAGCTGGAGTTCTATCTGGTCGACAAGGCCCGCGACGCCGAGGGCTATATTCAGCCGCCGTGCGCACCAGGCAGCAGCGAACGCAATATGCAGAGCCAGGTCTACTCGGTGGATAATCTCGATCACTTCGGCGCGGTGCTGCGCGATATCGACGCGCTGGCGCGCCAGCAGAACATTCCCGCCGACGGCGCGCTGGCGGAAGCGTCGCCCGGCCAGTTTGAGATCAACCTGCACCATACCCGCGACGTGCTGAGCGCCTGCGACCATGCGGTACAGCTTAAAAGACTGATCCGTCAGGTGGCGGAGAACCACGGCATGACCGCCACCTTTATGGCCAAACCCTATGAAGAGTATGCGGGCAGCGGCATGCACGTGCATATCAGCATGCTGGACGCTGCCGATCATAACGCCTTCGCCGCCGATGACGGCAGCGACTCGCCGCTGCTGAAGCGCGCGCTGGCGGGCATGCTCGACCTGATGCCCGCCTCGATGGCGCTGCTGGCACCCAATGTCAACGCCTATCGCCGCTTCGTGCCGGATGCCTACGTGCCGCTGCGCGCCTCCTGGGGCCATAACAACCGCACCGTGGCGCTGCGCATTCCCTGCGGCGATGTGGAAAACCACCGCGTCGAGTACCGCGTCGCGGGCGCGGACGCCAACCCTTATCTGGTGATGTCGGCGATTCTGGCGGGCATTCTGCACGGTCTGGATACCGCGCTGCCGCTGCCGCTGCCGCAGCCGGTGCAGGGCAATGGTCACGAGGCGGAGGGCATCCCGCTGCCGGTGCGCCAGAGCGAAGCGCTGTTTGAATTTGAAAGCAGCTTTCCGCTGCAAAAACTGCTGGGCGAGCGCTTCGGCGCGGTGTGGCACAGCTGCAAGCGCCACGAGATGATGCAGTTTGAGCGGCTGGTCACCGCCACGGAGATTGACTGGATGCTGAAAAACGCCTGAGAAAAAAGTCGCTATACTTATCAGCGGGTCTTGTGTTTTTGCATCACTTTAGGGCAGAATACGCGGCCTGCAAAATTCCGAATATAACCGATGCTTTTAAGAGCCTCGGTTATTTTTTTTGCATGTACTTAACCGATTTGCATGAGGCCGGGCACGCCCGGATAGATACACGTTAAAAAACGCGCAAGCGTACGAACTGAGGAAACAAAGATGGGGATGTTATTCATTCAGCCAGCCCGCGCTGGCTCTCGCTTCCGTGATGACTACGGCGCCGTGCAGGCTCATAACGCCGCCTTCCTCGCTCCCGTGATGCAATCCGCCCAGGGAGGTCTGAAACATGTCGCTTGATACCTCAGCACCACAGCGTGCCCACCTGAAAAAATCTCTGACCCTGCTTCCGGTCGTCATGATTGGCCTGGCCTACATGCAGCCGATGACCCTGTTTGATACCTTCGGTATCGTGTCGGGTCTGACCAGCGGTCACGTCGCCACCGCCTACGCCTTCGCGCTGATTGCGATTCTGTTTACCGCCGTAAGCTACGGTAAGCTGGTACGCCGCTTCCCATCTGCGGGCTCCGCTTATACCTACGCTCAGAAGGCGATCAGTCCGCACGTCGGCTTTATGGTCGGCTGGTCATCCCTGCTGGACTACCTGTTCATGCCGATGATCAATATTCTGCTGGCGAAAAACTATTTCGAAGCGCTGGTGCCGGGTATCCCGTCATGGATCTTTGTGGTGCTGCTGGTGACATTTATGACAATGTCTAACCTGCGCGGCATTAAAACGGTGGCCAACTTCAACAGCGTCATTGTGGTGCTGCAGGTTGTGGTGATGATCGGTATTACCGGCATGGTGATTTACGGCGTGGCGCACGGCGAAGGCGCGGGCACGCTCACCAGCTCGCAGCCGTTCTGGTCCGCTGACGCCCATGTGGTGCCGATGATTACCGGCGCGACTATCCTCTGTTTCTCGTTCCTGGGCTTTGACGGCATCAGCTCGCTGTCGGAAGAGACCAAAGACGCGGAGCGCACCATTCCGCGCGCGATTTTCCTGACGGCGCTGATCGGCGGCCTGATCTTTATCGTGGCCTCCTACTTCCTGCAGCTCTACTTCCCGGATATCTCGCGCTTTAAGGATCCCGATTCGTCGCAGCCGGAAATCATGCTCTACGTGGCGGGCCACGTGCTGCAGTTCGGCATCCTGATCTTCTCGGTGGTGACCGTACTGGCGTCAGGTATGGCAGCGCACGCGGGCGTGTCGCGTCTGATGTACGTGATGGGCCGCGATGGCGTTTTCCCGGAGCGTTTCTTCGGCTATATCCATCCGAAATGGCGCACGCCGTCGCTGAACGTGCTGCTGGTTGGCGTGGTAGCGCTGATGGCGATCCGTTTTGACCTGGTGACCGCAACGGCGCTGGTGAACTTCGGCGCGCTGGTGGCGTTTACTTTTGTGAATCTGTCGGTGATCGCGCAGTTCTGGATCCGCGAGAAGCGTAACCGCACGCTGCGCGACCATATCAACTATCTGGTGCTGCCGGTGCTCGGTGCGCTGACGGTGGGCGCGCTGTGGATTAACCTGGAAGAGAGCTCGATGGTGCTGGGCCTGATTTGGGCCGCCGTGGGCATTGTCTATCTCGCGTTTGTTACCCGCAGCTTCCGTAATCCGGTGCCGCAGTACAGCGAAGAAGTGTAATTCGCCTGCGGTGAAAAAGGGGTGAGGCGCAAGCCTCACCCCTTTTTTATGCGCGTCTCCGCACTTACTCCGCCAGCACCAGCTCCCAGCTGCCTTCGCTCAGCGCGCTGCGCGCGGCGGCGCTGAGCTGCGTATCGGTCACGATGCTGTCGAAACGCGCCAGCGGCAGCGCCAGGAAAGTGGCGATTTTGTTGTACTTCGAGCTGTCGCTCAGCAGCACGCGCTTACTGCTTACCTCGCTCACCGTCTGCTTCACCATGACCTTGTCTTCGTCGGGGGTAAACAGGCCGCGCGGACCCCAGCAGGAGGCGGAAATAAAGGCGATATCGATCGCCAGATGGCGCAGGCTGCGCGCCGCGCTTTCGCCTACGCAGGAGCGGTTATCGCGACACACCCTGCCGCCGGTGTGAATCACCCGACAGCCGCTCGCCTCCATCAGCAGGTTGGTCACCATAAAATCATTGGTCACCACCAGCAGATCGTCGCGCTCCAGCAGCTCGCGCGCCAGCGCCAGCGTGGTGGTGCCCGCATCCAGATAGATACAGCTGTTGCGCGGAATATGCTGGGCGGCGTAGCGGCCTATGGCGTTCTTCTCGGCGTTATAGAGCGTCGTCTTCATCTGATGCGACGGCTCCGCCGCCAGCCGGTCGGCCGAACGCACGCCGCCCGAGACCGACAGCACCGCGCCTTGCTCCTCCAGCTTCTGCACGTCCCGCCGGATCGTCATATGCGACACGCCGAGCCGTTCTGTCAGTTCGGCAATGCTGACCACGCCGCGCTCGGCGACCAGCGCCAGGATCTGCTGATGACGTTCAATCGGTATCATTTCTGCACTCCATGCTTATCAATTTTTCACAGTGTAAAGCATTTGCCAGATCGGCTGAATGGAAAAAATTGCCGCCATGCCTAGCTGTATATTTAATAATGCTCTTACATTTCAGAATGATGTGTTGATTGTGAAGAAATGTTCTTAATCAGTCCGCTAAGTGAAAATATGTGACACAAGACACGTTTATCCCCCCACAATCCTGCCAGTATTAACAACATCAAACAAATAATCACTTAAATTAACAACGGAGGCCGACAGTGCCACTCTCAAACGTCTGTGTTATCGGGTTAGGGTCAATGGGGATGGGCGCGGCGACCTCCTGCATTCGCGCCGGGCTGAATACCTGGGGCGTCGATCTCAATCCCGCCGCGCTGGAGATGCTGCGCCAGGCGGGCGCACGCGATGCGCAATCCTCCGCCGACGGCTTTGCTGACCAGCTGGAAGCGGTGCTGCTGCTGGTGGTAAACGCCGCGCAGGTAAAGGGCATCCTGTTCGGCGACAGCGGGCTGGCGGCGAAGCTGAAGCCGGGCACCGTGGTGATGGTCTCGTCGACTATCTCCGCGCAGGACGCGCAGCAGATTGAAGAGCAGCTGGCGCAGCATCAGCTGCTGATGCTCGACGCACCGGTCTCCGGCGGCGCGGCGAAGGCGGCAACCGGCGAGATGTCGGTGATGGCGTCCGGCAGCGACGCGGCGTTCGAGCGCCTGCAGCCGGTGCTGGATGCGGTGGCGGCTAAGGTATACCGCGTCGGCAGCGAAATCGGCCTCGGTTCGACGGTTAAAATCATTCACCAGCTGCTGGCGGGCGTGCATATCGCCGTCGGCGCGGAAGCGATGGCGCTGGCGGCGCGCGCCGGCATTCCGCTCGATACCATGTATGACGTGGTAACCAACGCGGCGGGCAACTCCTGGATGTTTGAGAACCGCATGCGTCAAGTCGTGGACGGCGACTACAGCCCGAAATCGGCCGTCGATATTTTCGTTAAGGATCTGACGCTGGTGGCGGATACCGCCAAATCGCTGCGCTTCCCGCTGCCGCTCGCCTCCACGGCGCTCAATATGTTTACCGAAGCCAGCAACGCCGGCCATGGCCGTGAAGACGACAGCGCGGTGATCAAGATTTTCAGCGGTATCGAACTGCCGCAGGCAAAGAGGTGAGCATGACGCGTGTAGGCATTATCGCCGACGACTTTACCGGCGCCACCGATATCGCCAGCTTTCTAGTGCAGAACGGCCTCTCTACGATCCAGTTCAACGGCGTGCCGCAACAGCATGACGCGCTGACCGCGCAGGCGATTGTGATCAGCCTGAAGTCGCGATCCTGTCCGGCAGGGCAGGCGGTGGAGCAGTCGCTCGCTGCGCTGCGCTGGCTGCAGGCGCAGGGCTGCGATCGCTTCTACTTCAAATACAGCTCCACCTTTGACAGCACCGAACAGGGCAATATCGGCCCGGTCACCGATGCGCTGCTGGCGGCGCTGGGCGAAACCCAGACGGCGATCTCGCCGGCGCTGCCGGTCAACGGACGCACCGTCTATCTGGGCCATCTGTTCGTCGGCGAGCAGCTGCTGAGCGACTCCGGTATGCGCCATCATCCGGTGACGCCGATGACCGACAGCAACCTGCTGCGCCTGATGGCGCGCCAGTCATCCGGTAAAGCGGGGTTAATTGCCGCGCCGCTGCTGGATCGGGGCGCGCAGGCGGTACGTGAGCAGCTGAACGCATTAAAGGCGCAGGGCGTTAACTACGTGGTGCTGGACGCGCTCAACGAACAGCATCTGCTGACGCAGGGCGAAGCGCTACGTGATATGCGCCTGGTGACCGGCGGCTCTGGCCTGGCAATCGGGCTGGCGCGCCAGTGGGCCGAGGGCGGCAGTGCGGGCGCCGATGCGGAAAACGCAGGCCGTCCGCAGGGCGGGCGTGCCGTGGTGATCTCCGGTTCCTGCTCGCAGATGACCAACCGGCAGGTCAGCGCCTATCGTCAGCTGGCTCCTTCCCATGAGGTCGAGGTGACGCGCTGTCTGGAGAACGCCGAGGCCTACGCTCAGGCGCTGTGCGACTGGGTGGTAGCGCACAGCGACCAGCCGCTGGCGCCGCTGCTCTACGCCACCGCCGATGCGCAGCAGCTGCAAAAAATCCAGCAGCAGTATGGCGCGCAGCGCAGCAGCGAGGCGGTCGAGCAGCTGTTCGCCGCCGTGACGCGCGAACTCAGCGCGCGCGGCTGGCAGCGCTTTATCGTCGCGGGCGGCGAAACCTCTGGCGTGGTGGCGCAGAGCCTTGGCGTCACCGGGTTCCATATCGGCCCGACGATTTCACCGGGCGTGCCCTGGGTGCGGGATATTTATCAACCGCTGTCGCTGGCGCTGAAATCCGGCAATTTCGGCGACGAAGCGTTTTTCCGCCGCGCGCAAACGGAGTTTGCCCATGACTGAACAACAGGCCCGCGAAGAGATGGTGAAGCTGGGCGCCTCTTTTTTCGCCCGCGGCTACGCCACCGGCTCCGCCGGCAACCTTTCCCTGCTGCTGCAAGACGGCAATCTGCTGGCCACGCCGACCGGCTCCTGCCTCGGTGAGCTGGAGGCCGATCGCCTGTCGAAGGTGACGCTGGCCGGCGAGTGGCTCTCCGGCGATAAGCCGTCAAAAGAGATCGCCTTTCACCGCGCGCTCTATATGAAAGATCCCGACTGCAAGGCGGTGGTACACCTGCATAGCCACTACCTGACTGCGCTCTCCTGCCTTGAAGGGCTGGACGCGCAGAACTGCATTCGTCCGTTCACCCCTTACGTGGTGATGCGCGTCGGCGACGTGCCGGTGGTGCCGTACTACAAGCCCGGGGATGAACGCCTGGCGGAAGATCTGTCGCGGCTGGCAGGCCAGTATCGCGCCTTCTTGCTGGCGAACCACGGCCCGGTCGTGGTCGGCAAATCGCTGCGCGAAGCCGCCGACAATACCGAAGAGCTGGAAGAGACCGCCCGACTGATGTTTACCCTGGGCGACCGCGCTATCCGCTATCTCAGCGACAGGGAAGTGGCGGAATTAAGGAGCCGATAATGCCGAAGTTTGCCGCAAACCTCTCAACGCAGTTTAACGAAGTGCCCTTTACCGAACGCTTCGCCGCCGCGGCGCAGGCGGGCTTTGAGGCGGTGGAGTTTCTCTTTCCCTACGACTATCCGGCGGCGCAGCTCAGGCAGCTGCTGGACGAGAACAGCCTGAAGCTGGTGCTGTTCAACACCGCGCCGGGCAACGTCGCGGCGGGCGAGTGGGGCGTGTCGGCCATTCCCGGCCGAGAGGCGGAGGCGCGCGCCGATATCGACCGTGCGCTGGAGTATGCGCTGGCGCTTGCGGTGCCGCAGGTGCACATCATGGCCGCCACGGTGCCGCCGGGCGCCGATCGCGCGGCCTACGCCGACACCTTTGTGCGCAATATGCACTATGCCTCGGAGCGCTTTGCGCCGCACGGCATCAACCTGCTGCTGGAAGCGCTCAATCCGGTCACTAAGCCGGGCTATCTCTATGCCAGCCAGTATCAGACGCTGGAGATGGCGGCGCGCATCGATCGCCCCAATGTCTTTACCCAGCTCGACCTGTTCCACGCGCAGCTGGTGGACGGCAATCTCAGCCACCTGATCCGCGAGAACCTCGGCCGCTATCGCCATATCCAGATCGCCTCCGCGCCGGATCGTCACGAGCCGGATGAGGGCGAAATCAACTATCCCTGGCTGTTTAACCTGCTGGACGAGGTGGGCTATGCGGGCTGGATCGGCTGCGAATATATTCCGCGCGGTAGCACGCTGGACGGCCTCGGATGGTTCGCGCCCTGGGCGAAAAAATCCTGAAGAGGCACTGAACACCCCGGCGTGGCGACGCCGGTTTTAATGCTGCATCTGGGCCAGACATTACCCTACTCATTATTCATATAAAGATAACCCTATCTGAGGTTTACCATGTCCACCGCACTGCTGTTAGCCATTGCCACCGCCAGCATTGTTATCCTGCTGCTGCTGGTCATTAAGGCCAAAGTCCATCCCTTTGTTGCCCTGCTGATCGTCAGCCTGCTGGTCGCCATCGCGACGGGCATTCCGGCTGAAAAGATTATGGAAACCATTATGAGCGGCATGGGCGGCCTGCTCGGCCATATCGCCATTATCATCGTGCTGGGGGCGATGCTCGGCGCGGTGATTGAGGCCTCGGGCGGAGCGGAGTCGCTGGCTCAGCGCTTCAGCAAAAGCCTAGGCATCCGGCGCACCGTCGCGGCGCTAACCATGGCGGCCTTTATTCTCGGCATACCGGTGTTTTTCGAGGTCGGCTTTATTATCGTTATTCCGCTGATTTACGGCTTTACCAAGGTGGCGCGCGTCTCGCCGCTGAAGTTCGGTCTGCCGATGGCGGGCGTGATGCTCACCGTGCACGTGGCGCTGCCGACCCATCCGGGTGCGGCGGCGGCGGCAGGCATTCTGCATACCGACATGGGCTGGCTGATGATGATCGGCCTGGCGATTTCGGTGCCGGTGGGCATTATCGGCTACTACGTCGCGAAAGCGATGAATCGCCGCCAGTACCATCTGTCGGTAGAGGTGCTGGAACAGCTGCAAATGGCGAAGCCGAAAGGCGCGGAGAAGAAGAACGAGCCGGCGCCGCCGGGCGCGCTCACCATCGCCGGGCTGATTGTGGTGCCGATCCTCCTGATTGTGCTCGGCACGCTCTCCCACTCGCTGCTGGCGGCCGACAGCCTGCCAGGTAAAGTGATGACGGTGATCGGCACGCCGCCCATCGCGCTGCTGATTGCGCTGGCGCTGGCCGCCTGGCTGCTGGGCGTGCGTCGCGGCTGGAGCAGGGACAAGCTGGAAGATTTGACCGGCCGCGCCATTCCGGGATCGGCGAGCGTGATCCTGGTGGCGGGCGCAGGCGGCGCCTTCGGCAAAGTACTGGTGGAGTCGGGCGTCGGCAAGGCGCTGGCGCTGACGCTGGAGACGCTGCATCTGCCGCTGGTGCCCGCCGCCTTTATTCTGTCGCTGGCGCTGCGCGCCTCGCAGGGATCGGCCACGGTGGCGATCCTGACCACCAGCGGACTGCTTACCTCCGCGGTAAGCGGCACCAGCGATATGGAGCGGGTGCTGGTGACGCTGGCGGCGTGCTTCGGCGGTCTGGGGCTGTCGCACGTTAATGATGCGGGCTTCTGGGTGGTCACGCGCTATCTGGGGCTGTCGGTCGGCGACGGCCTGAAAACCTGGACGGTGCTGACCACCATCATGGGGCTGAGCGGCTTTGCGCTGACCTGGCTGGTGTGGGCGCTGGTGTAACCGGCTTATGACATTTCTCCCCCGGAGGGTGGAGGAGAAAAGGAGAAGAGTGCGCACCAGCGCATCGTTATATCTTTATGAGACCAGTTCCTGCGCGTAGAGATAAAGCGCTTTGAGCTGCGCCATCTTCTCTGCATCCCCTTCATGCAGGCTCGCCAGCGACTCCAGCTCCAGCAAAAATGCCTGCACGCGCTCGGCGTTTAAGGCTTCGCGGCGGTGCTGCAGCCAGCGCTGCTGCTCGGCGTCATCCAGCGTGCCGGGGAAGTTGCGCGCACGGTAGCGGAACAGCAGCTTCGCCACGCGTGCATCCTGGAAGGTGAGGTCCATCGCCGGCAGGTTGGCGGGCGCGGTCTGACGCAAAATATTCATGCCTGCGCGATCGGCGTCGCTAAAGAAGCCGTCATAGAGCTGCGCGTCGACATCGTCCGGCGTGCTAAAGGGTTCCGCCTCGGCGAAGAGGGTGACCACCTTCTCACGCACGTCGGCATGCTGACGCAGCAGCGCCAGATTCGCCAGGCAGGCCTCACGGTCGATTCCCAGACGCGCCGCATCTTCCGGGCGCAGCGTGTTGGCCGGCGCCAGCACCGGGCACTTGTTGATATGCACCAGCTTAATCGGCACCGACGCTTCGTCGTCGGCCAGATCGCTTTTACGCGTGTAGAGCCGCTCGCGCAGCGCATCCGCGTCCAGCTCCAGCAGCGGCGTCATATCGCCTGCCAGATCGGCGACGATCAGCGCGTTGCGGTTGTCCGGATGCCACGCCAGCGGCACGACCCAGCTGGTATTGCCGCGCGCCGCGCCGAACATGCCGGAGACATGCACCAGCGGCTTCATCTGCGGAATGTCGATCAGCGTCATCAGCTTATTTTTATTGCGATGCGTAAACAGGAACTCAAACAGCTTCGGCTGTTTCTCTTTCACCAGCTTCGCCATCGCCAGGGTGGCGTGGACGTCGGACATGGCGTCGTGCGCGTTCTCATGCGCCACGCCGTTGGCTTTGGTGAGGTGCTCCAGCTTAAAGCTGGGAAAGCCGTCCTCATTTTCCGGCCAGACGATACCGTCGGGGCGCAGCGCGTAGCAGGCGCGCATCACATCGAGCAGATCCCAGCGCGAGTTGCCGTTTTGCCAGCTCCAGCCGTAGGGATCGAAGAAGTTGCGGTAGAAGATATTGCGCGTGACTTCGTCATCGAAGCGCACATTGTTGTAGCCCACCACGCAGGTCTGCTCTTCGGTAAAGAGCGCATAGATGCGGGCGGCGAACTCCGCCTCCGATACGCCGCGCGCGCGCGCCACCTGCGGCGTAATGCCGGTAATCATTACCGCTTCCGGCTGCGGCAGATAGTCGTCTGCGGGGCGGCAGTAGAAAATCTGCGGCTCGCCGACAGGGTTAAAATCGCTGTCGGTGCGCAGCGCGGCAAACTGCGCCGGACGATCCAGCGACGGGCTTTTACCGAAGGTTTCATAATCGTGAAACAGAAAAGTGCGTTCAGAGGCGGGCACGAGCATATCCTGTACTGAGAAAACAACGCACAGCATAGTCGCTTGCGTCGCAGGTCACAACCACGCCTGCGCAGCAGGCAGGCTGGTCACACTTTTTTTCAATTTAATCAAACCTGTTTATGCCTTTTGCCGTAAAACGAGCCGCTGTTTTCCCCGTAACCTTGAGGATGAAGTGTTGAAAAGGCGTCTGTTGATCACTGTAACTGGAACTCTCTTTTTGGCTTCGCTGGCCCAGGCCGACGATATGCCATTTCCCCTGACGCCACCGTCGATTGACGCCGCCTCCTGGGTATTGATGGACGCCACCACCGGACAGGTGCTGACCGCCGGCAATCCGGATGAGCGCCGCAACCCCGCCAGCCTCACCAAGCTGATGACCGGCTACGTGGTCGATCGCGCCATTGACGCGAAAAAAATCACCCGCGACGACGTGGTGACGGTCGGTAAAGACGCCTGGGCGGCGGGCAACCCGGTGTTCAAAGGATCTTCGCTGATGTTTATTAAGCCTGGCGACAAGATCACCGTGCGCGACCTCAGCCGCGGCGTCATCATCGACTCCGGCAACGACGCCTGCGTGGCGCTGGCCGACTACGTGGCGGGCAGTCAGCAGAGCTTCGTCAATATGATGAATCAGTACGTACAAAAGCTGGGCCTGACCAATACGCACTTTGAAACCGTGCACGGCCTCGATGCCCCGGGCCAGTTCTCCTCAGCACGGGACATGGCGAAGCTGTCGCGCGCCATTATCAACGGCGAACCCGATTTCTACGCCATGTACAGCGAGAAAACCCTCACCTGGAACGGCATCACGCAGAACAACCGCAACGGGCTGCTGTGGGACAACAATCTGCACGTCGACGGCCTGAAAACCGGCCATACCGAAACGGCGGGCTTCAATATCATCGCCTCTAACGTGGTCGGCCAGCACCGCTTGATCGCGGTCGTGATGGGCGGCAAAAGCGCAAAAGGGCGTGAAGAGCAGGCGCGCAAGCTGCTGGTCTGGGGCCAGAACACCTTCGATACCGTGCAGCTGTTTCACGTGGGCAAGAAAATCGGCACCGAAAACGTCTGGTACGGGGCGCCGCACAGCGTCCCTGTCGGCACCGCCAGCGACGTCTACCTGTCGCTGCCGCGCAGCGAGATCCAGAACGTGAAGGCCAAATATGTGATCAATCGTAAGGAGCTTGAGGCACCGCTGAAGGCCAACGAAACCATCGGCGAGATTCAGGTGATCGATAAGGACAAACAGCTGGCGAGCTATCCGCTGGTCACGCTCTCCGCGGTAGAAAAAGCGGGCATCTTCACGCGTCTTCAGGACTACCTGAAGCAGAAATTCTGACAGCGTAGGCGGCCTCCGTGCCGCCTTTAATCGTTACTTCAGATCGTCCTTCACATCCTTAACGTCGCTGGCTGACACCGGCGCGGCGGCGTTGCCCCAGCTGTTGCGCACATAGGTCAGCACGGCCGCAATCTGCTCGTCATCCAGCACCCCCGCAAAGGCGGGCATAGCGGGCGCGGTCGGCCGCGCATCGGTATCGACGCCGCGGCTGCCCGCGCTGACGACGCGGATCAGCGAGGTGGCATTCGGCTGGTTAATCAGCGGATTGGCAGCCAGCTGCGGGAAAATATTTTTCTCGCCGCGTCCGCCAGGGCTGTGACAGGCGGAGCATTTCGCCTCATAAATCTGCGCGCCGAGCTTCATGCGCTCGTCGCTGGCGGCCAGCGGCTGCGGCACCTCTTCATCATGCGTGTTGCCCTCTTTCAGGAAGGTCGCCACCGCGCGCAGATCCTCATCGCGCCAGTACTGGGTCGAGTGGCGCACCGCGTCGGCCATCGGACCGGAAGCGATGGCGTAGCGGTTCACGCCGGTGCGCAGATAGCTGACGATATCCTCCTGCGTCCACTTGCCCAGCCCGGTATGGGCGTCTGCGCCGAGATTGGGCGCGTACCAGCCCTCAACTTCGCTCCCACTAAGAAAGCGATCGCCTTTGTCGCCGCCGAGAAAGTTCTTCGAGGTGTGACAGGTGCCGCAGTGGCCGAGCCCCTGCACCAGATAGGCGCCGCGATTCCACTCCGCCGACTTTTTCGCGTCGGGTATAAACGTGCCCTTATCGAAGTTAAGCCAGTTCCACGCAATCAGGCTGGTGCGGATATTGAAGGGGAAGGGCAGCTGGTTGGTCTCGACTTCATGATGGATCGGCTGCAGCGTCTGCATCCATGCCCAGAGATCCTGCAGGTCCCGCTCGGACATCTTCGTATAGGCGGTAAACGGCATCGCGCCGTAGAGCCGCTTGCCATTATGACCGATGCCCTCCGTCATGGCGCGGCGGAAGTCGTCATAGCTCCAGTCGCCAATGCCGGTTTCGTGATCCGGCGTGATATTGGCGCCAGCCAGCACGCCAAACGGGGTATTAATCTTGACGCCGCCCGCATAGGGCTGCTTCGCGTCGGTGGTATGGCAGGCGGTGCAGTCGCCGAGGGTGGCGAGGTAGCTGCCGCGCGCATACTGGTCATACTCCGGCTGCGCCTGGGCAGTAACGCTCGCGGCCAGCAGCAGCGCAGCGGAGAGTGCATTCAGCGTTTTCATGCGGTAATCATCTCCCCCGGGCGTTTCAGATACCAGGTGCGAATGGCGTGCGCGGCCTTAAACGCCAGCGCGCCCACGGTGCCGGTCGGGTTATAGCCGGGGTTCTGCGGAAAGGCGGAGGCGCCCACCACGAACAGGTTCGGCACGTCCCAGACCTGCAGATGCTTGTTGACCGAGCTGGTGCTCGGGTCAGCGCCCATCACAAAGCCGCCAACGACGTGAGAAGACTGATAGGGCACGCTGTTCCAGTGGCCGGTCATCGGCTTAACGATCATTTCGCGCGGGTTCATCGATTTGGCGATCTCCGCCACCTTGCCGGTGCAGTACTGCGCCATCTTCAGATCGTTCTGCGAAAAGTCGAAGGTAATGCGCAGCAGCGGACGGCCGTGCGGATCTTTATAGTTGGGATCGAGCGAAAGGTAGTTGGTGCGCGTGGTGTAGCTGCTCGCCTCGCAGCCGATAGACATGGTGCTGAGGTAGTTATCTTTCAGCGCGCGCTTCCATTTCGAGCCCCACTTCGGCGTGCCGGGCGGCAGCGGCCGATAGCCGATAGGCGCAGAGCCGATCGGCGTCACGCGGATACTGCCGCCGCCGAAGAAGCCGAGGCCGCTGTGGTCGAAGTTATCGTTGTTGAACTCATCGATGCCCATGCCGACCGCGCCCGCGCCGATAAAGGGATTGAAGTTTTTATCATCGAAAAACAGCGTCACGTTGTTGGCGGTCTGGTAGGCGTAGTTGCGACCGGTGGTGCCCTTGTTAGTGACCGGATCGTAGGCTTCGCCGATTTGCGACAGCAGCATCAGGCGCACGTTCTCAAAGGTAAAGGCGGCGACAATCACCAGATCGGCGGGCTGTTCCCAGGTATCGCCGGAGGAGTCGACATAGGTGACGCCGGTCGCCTTTTTGCCGCTGGAGTCGGTCAGCACCTCCAGCACTTCGCAGTTGGTACAGGCGGTAAAGTTCTCTTTGCGCATTAGCGCGGGCAGCACGGTGGTGATGGCGCTGGCTTTAGAGTAGTTGGCGCAGCCGTAGTTAGTGCAGAAGCCGCAAAAGGTGCAGGGGCCCATGGTGACGCCGTAGGGATTGGTATAGGCCTCAGAAACCAGCGAAGAGGGCACCGGGAAGGGCTGATAGCCCATCTCTTTCGCCGCCTGCGCGAAGAGCGTCGGGCCGTAGGGCTGACGCAGCGGCGGCGTGGGATAGTCGCCGCTGCGCGGGCCTTCGAACGGGTTGCCGCCGGCGCGCTTCTCGCCGTTGAGGTTACCCGCGTAGCCGGAGGTGCCCGCCACGCGTTCGAACTGCATATAGTGCGGCTCTATCTCTTCCCAGGTGGTGCCCCAGTCCTGCAACGTGAGCTCGCCGGGCATCGCGTCGGCGCCGTAGCGCTCGGTGAGGTAGCTCTTCAGCTGAAATTCGTGCGGCTGAAAGCGAAAGGTAATGCCCGCCCAGTGGTTGCCCGCGCCGCCGGTGCCGTTGCCGGGATGAAAGGATCCCCAGGTGCGCATCGGCAGCGCGGTCTGCGACGGGTTATTGCGCATGGTGCAGGTATTCTGCCGCGTGCGCAGCATGAGCTCTTCACGCATCACATAGCGCAGTTCGTCGGTCACGGTGCCGATATTGAAATCGCGCGCGGTATCGCGCCACGGACCGCGCTCAATGCCGATCACCTCCAGCCCTTCGTCGGCCAGCTCATTGGCGATAATCGAGCCCGCCCAGCCGAGGCCGATCACCACGACATCCGTTTTAGGTAATTTTTTCATGGCTTATCCCTGCCTTTCCACTGTGCGATGCTGATGGGTTCGAGATGCAGATCTTCGTTGTGCCGCTCGATGTAGGGGCGATAGTCGTAGCGCGCGCCGGGAAAGCCCAGCATCTTCCATGACGCCATATCGCGATTGCCGCCGTAGATGGGATCGGCGAAAAAGCCCTCCATGGTGTTGTTCAGCACCTCGATAAACAGCGACTGCGCATCGAAGCCCTCGAAGTGCACCTTGCCCGCTTCCATCGCGGCCAGCAGCGCGTCCTGCTGCTGCGGCGTCAGTTCTTTAAAACGTTTCTGGGAGGTCTGCTGAACGTAACGGTCGAGTGCGGCCAGACCCTGGCGGTAGCGCTGCTGCGGTACCAGCGGCGACTGATCCCCCTGCTCGGCGGTGCCTTTCTGGAACGGGCCTTCCATATAAAGGCGCTCGAACGTGCCGTAAAAACCGTGCAGCTGGCGATCGATAAACTGCGCGCAGCCCGCCTCTTTACCGCCCACGCTCAGCTCGTCGGCGGGGATCAGGCGATCGACGATGGCTTCGATGGTTTCCGCCTCTTCCTGAGTGAAAAAGAGCCAGCCGGGCGGGGCGAAGGTTTCAGGTGGGTTATCGGAGAAGGGCGTCCAGCCAGGCGAGCCTTTCAGGGAGACGGCGTCGGCCGCGCGGGTAACGGTGGCGGCTACGCCTAGCGTAGACCAGGTCAACACCTGCCGCCGCGTGACGCCCGGCAACGTTTTGGCTCTTTTCTTCATGTCGCTTCCTTCAGTCGTGTTATCAAATAAACGCAAAAAAGAGATAGGGTTATAGGGTTGTTTTTATGGTTTTGGTTGATTGTAAAGCCGGTGTTGATAATTGTAAGAAGGTGTCAAAACTGTATTGAAATGTAGAAGCGGCATTAAGCCTTAGCAACGTCATGGGATAAAATAACGCACTTTATGATCCTTAACCGGAAAGCCAACTTGCGCCCAGATAAGCCCATATCGAATATCGAGTTCTGGTTCTATCGCCACTACCGCAGCGTGCATGGCATACGTATCGCCATCGCCTTTTTACTTACCTTTTTGCTGGTGCGGCTTACCGGTATTCCCGAAGGCACCTGGCCACTGATCACGCTGGTGGTGGTGATGGGGCCAATCTCTACCTGGGGCAATGTTTTTCCGCGCGCCATTCAGCGTATCTGCGGCACCTTCGCCGGATCGATCTCGGGCCTGATCGCCCTCAAGCTGGAGATGGTGTCGCTGCCGGTAATGCTGGCCTGGTGCGGCATTGTGATGATGGTGTGCGGCTACCTGACGCTGGGGAAACATCCCTATATGGCGCTGCTGATCGGCATTACGCTCAGCGTGGTGGTCGGCGCGCCAGCGGGCGATTTCACCGTAGCGCTGTGGCGCGGCGGCGACGTGATCCTCGGCTCGCTGCTGGCGCTGCTGTTCAGCGCCATCTGGGCGCAGCGCGCCTATACCCACTGGCGCATTCAGCTGTCGGACTCGCTGGCGGAGATCGCCAAAATTTATCACGCCGGGTTTTCCCCTAACCTGATAGAGAAGCCGCGCCTGAAAAAGCCGCTGGGCAAGCTACTGACCAGCGTCGTGAAAATGCGCGCGCTGCTGGTACCGGCGAGTAAAGAGACGCGCATTCCCAAATCGGTATTCGAGGCGATTCAGACCATTAACCGTAATATGGTGAACACGGTGGAGATGCAGATTGAAGCCTGGTGGGCCTCGCGCGAAACGCACCTTATCCTGCTCAACGCGCCGACGCTGCGGCGCACCCAGCAGATGACCGAAAAGACGCTGCAGGCGCTGTCGGCGCTGGCGCTGCGCGGCGAGACCGACGAGGTGGTGGCCAACAGCCACGAGCTGACGGAAATCACCCGCGAGCTCAAGCAGCTGATCGCCGATGCGGGCAGCGAAGGGCTGGAAGAGACGCCTATCTATGGCTATGTCTGGCTGAGCCTGGAACTGGCGAAGCAGCTGGAGCGTATGACCGATTTGATCCGCCTCGCGCTGCGCAAATAATCACCAGGGACAATGACTTAATGTGAAAGCCGCATTCTTTGCGCTAAGATAAGCGCCAGTCCGATTTTAGCGGCGACAATTGTCGCCCCGGCTGGCGAACCGCTAAGCTGAAGGTTATGACTCTACCCCCTGCGTAAGCAGGCCCAAAAAAAGGTGCCACCATGGAAAATGCCAAGCAATCATTTCAGGACGTACTGGAGTTTGTGCGTATGTTCCGTCGTAAAAACAAACTGCAGCGTGAAATCACTGATAACGAAAAGAAAATCCGTGATAACCAGAAGCGCGTTCTGCTGCTGGATAACCTGAGCGAATATATCAAACCAGGCATGAGCATTGAGGCGATTCAGGAAATCATCGCCTCGATGCGTTCCGACTACGAAGATCGCGTTGATGAATACATCATCAAAAACGCCGATCTGTCGAAAGAGCGTCGCGACCTGTCGAAAAAACTGAAATCGATGGGCGAGCCGAAAGCGCAGTAACTGGCCGTACAGAAGACAAATTCATCTTCATAGCGTAAAAAAACCGCAGCTTTTTAAGTCTGCGGTTTTTTTTCATATGCGTTTCGTCACGAATAACGGTACGGATACAGAGAAAATCAGCGTCATTGTCCTGATAATATTCCCTTTGCACCACGCAGCAGACCCTCTGTACTCAGGTCTTCATCAAGATCGGGCCAGTGAATGCCGTAGCCTGCGCCACACAATTCCCATTTTTGACGCTGTTCAGGCGTGCCGGCAGCCAGACGCGGGTACCACGCAACTGGCACGGAGATAGTGCGCCCGTCCATCAGGTCCACAGTCAGACGGTCATCGTCAATATGGACCTTCATGACGCGTATATCATTCTCACTTTGTAAAGTAAGCATCCCAGGCCTCCTGAAGATGATTCTGGTTCTCTTTCACCAGACGCTGAAGTTCACGTAGCTCATGCGAAGCAAAACCCACACTGCGCGCCACGCTCAAGTCATGCAACCATATTTTAGCCGTTGCACCCTCCTTATCAACGTGGATGTGCGCGGGTTCGTTGGGTTCATGGCTGTAAAAATAGAAGCGGTAAGGGCCAATTCTAAGAACAGTCGGCATGTTTATCTCCCTGACAAACAGTGTGAAAAGAATAGACGCTTTTACTCCACCCTTAGCGCTGCAGCAGCTGGCGCGCGATGCGCTGCAGCTGCTGCGCCAGCGCCTCGGCACCGGGTCCGTCGCCGCCCGGCGCGGCGGTGGTGGCGCGCAGTACCAGCGTCGGCTCCAGCGGTCGGGAGGGCGGCGGCGTATCCTGCAGATGCGCCAGCAGCGTCTCGACACACTGCTCCCCCAGCGCCTGCAGATCCTGACGCACCGTGGTGAGCGGCGGCTGATACCAGGCGCTTTCGGCGGTATCGTCATAGCCGACCACCGATATCTCGCCCGGAATCGCCACCCCGTGCTGATGCAGCGCGCGCATCGCGCCAAGCGCCATCTGATCGTTCGCCACCAGCAGCGCCTGCGGCAGGCGATCGGGCAGCTGTTGCAGCATCGCCTGGTAGCCAGACTGGGCGCTCCAGTCGCCTCGCAGCGTGCAGAAGGGCGTCAGGTGGTGTGACGCCAGCGCCTCGCGCCACGCCGCTTCGCGCAGCTGCGCCGAAATTGCCTGCGCCGGACCGTTTAGCAGGCCAATCTGATGATGCCCCAGCGCGACCAGGTGCTCGACGGCGGCCCGCGCGCCGCGCGCGTTGGAGTACTGACACTGCGCCACCTGCGCCTGGGGTTCGACATCCATAAAAATCACCGGCTTGTCGCCGCACAGCGTCTGGATCTGCTCCGCTTCCGCAGCGGCCAGCGGCAGGTTAATCATCAGCGCATCGACGCGCTGCGCCAGCAGTTCGTTGACGGTCTCGGCGGCGCTGTTGTGGCTGCGCATGGCGATCACCAGATGGTAACCGTCGCGGCTGGCGCGCTGCTGGATCGCCGAGGCGATCTGCGCCGGTGCCATCAGCGCCAGATCGCTGGTGGCGAGCCCGAGCGTGCGCGTCGCTTTGCCCGCCAGTTGCTGCGCCACACGGTTTGGCACATAGTTGAGCTGCTGCATGGCCGCTTCCACTTTCGCCCGCGTGCGCGGGGAGACCTGCGGCGAATGGTTAAGCACGCGGGAAACGGTCTGGTAGGAGACGCCGGCAAGGCGGGCGACGTCATCAAGAGTGATAGCGCGGGAAGTCATTGATTTCTCCACTGGACAGAGGCGGCCAGTGTAACAAAATTTTCGTCGCGCAGGCGTGTCTGCGCACAACCCGAACGGAGGAAAGATGCAGCTTAACCCTCAGGCCATACAGGATCTCAATCTTATTGCCGCCTGGCTGGCGCTGGACGAGATGCCCGTCGAAGGCGACATCGAAGCGGATATGGCGATACTTGCCGGCCACGCCGTGCTGCCGAATATCGAGGGCGCGGTGGCGCTGGCGAAAAGGTTCGGGCTGCCCTTGCTGCTCAGCGGCGGCATCGGCCACGCCACCGGCGCGCTGGCGCAGGCGATGGCGCTGCATCCGCTCTATCGCAATATCGAGACGCGCGGCAAAAGCGAGGCGCAGATGCTGGCGGCGATTGCCCGCGTTTTCGGCGGCCTCGACGAAGAAAATCTGCTGCTGGAGGAAGCGTCGCGCAACTCCGGCGAAAACGCCGCCTTCAGCCAGCGCCTGCTCGACGCCCGCCAGCTGCGGCCGCAGCGCGTGGTACTGATTCAGGATCCGCTGCTGCAGCGCCGCGCCGACGCCACTTTTCGCTGGCAGTGGCGCGAGCGCGACGACGCGCCGCGCTTTATCAACTGGCCGGTATTTACCCCGGTCGTAACGCTTGATTCCGGCATGGCGCACATCACCGGCGCGCCGCCGCAGGGGCTGTGGTCGCTGGAGCGCTTCGTGCAGCTGCTGATGGGCGAAGTGCAGCGCCTGCGCAACGATGAGCAGGGCTACGGCCCGCGCGGGGCCGGCTTTTTCGGCGAAGTCGAAATGCCCGACGCGGTAGACGCCGCCTGGCATCGTCTGATGCAGCTGCCCGCTGTGCAGGCGCGGCTGGCTGCCGGGCGCTAGTTAACGGCTCTTTAAATAAACCTGTAAATTGACGTTCACCGCGTTGAGCAGCGGCACGCTGACGCCGTTGCGCGCCGCACGTTTCACCAGATCGCCGATCACCTGTTCCGCTTCGATATCAAAGCCCTGGCTCAAATCGCGATACATCGAGGAGGTCATCGGCGTCGCGGGATTGCTCAGCAGCGCGAGGATTTTCGCCGTTACCGCCGGGCGCGGCTGGTAGCCGTCGGCGGTAATGGTCGCCAGCACCTCGCTGAAGATGTTGCGCAGCAGCGTTTCGCCGCCCTCGGCGGTGAGCGCCTGCTGTGTATCGCCGCGCGCCAGACAGCAGACTGCGCCGAGCGTGCTCAGCAGCAGCCACTTCTCCCAGAGCTCGCCGATAATATTGTCGCTGAAAATGGTGTCGACGCTGGCTGCGCGCAGCGCCTCGTCTACGCGCTGTAGCCGCGCGTCGTTACGGCCATCCAGCGCGCCGTAATAGATCTGGTGCAGCGCCGTCATCCGTACCACTTCACCCTGTGCGCCCAGCGTCGCGTTGATTTTTACCAGCCCGCCGATCACCTTATCGCCGAAGCGTTCGCGCAGCGTGTCGAAATGACGCATGCCGTTGAGGATCGGCATAATCAGCGTCTGTTCGCCGACGACGGGCGCAATGTCTTCTATCGCCTGCGCCAGCGCAAAACTTTTCACCGTCAGGATAATCAGGTCCCAGGTACCGCGCAGCGATCCCGCCTGCGCCAGCTGCGGCTGCAGTTTCTCCACGCCCTGCGGCGTGCGCAGCACCAGGCCGTTTTCACTGAGCTGTTTGAAGCGACGCTCGCGCACCAGAAAGGTGACGTCACGTCCCGCCTGCGCCAGGCGCGCGCCAAAATATCCGCCGGTCGCCCCGGCGCCTACGATAAGAATGCGCATGATCGATTTTCCCTTAGCCGTTGAGGCTCCTACCTTAAGACCTGACGGCGGCGGTTGCCAGCGTTGCGTTGCTCAGCGCCGCGCTATCGCCGCCAGCAGGGCGGGGAGCAGGCCGGGAAAGCGCTGATCCAGGCAGTCGCGGCGCAGCGAAATCAGATTTTCCCGCCCGACGGGCCGCTGCCAGATCACGCCGCTGTCGCGCAGCACGCGCCAGTGGTGCGTCATGGTCGATTTGGCGATCTCGCCGCGCAGCGCATTGCAGCTCTGCTCGCCGTGCTGCGCCAGCGTCTGAAGAATGGCAAGGCGAATCGGATTGCCGAGCGCAAACAGCACGTTTTCCAGCTTAATCTCGTGCGACTGCGGATGATTTTCCAGCATGGTATTCCTGTTCTACGATCTGTCAATTGTACAATTATAGCTCAAACTGTTCGCATTTAGTCGTACAGTGGGCGTAAGCTGTTTTTCCGACGGCGCGCAATCCTGCGCGCCGCGCCACACGTCTACCGACTAAGGACGCATCATGCCCCGAACACTTCCCGTTGAGCGTTACCGCAACATCGGCATCTCCGCGCATATCGATGCCGGTAAAACCACCACCACCGAGTGCATCCTGTTTTACACCGGAATGAGCCACAAGCTGGGTGAAGTGCACGATGGCGCCGCAACGACCGACTGGATGGCGCAGGAGCAGGAGCGCGGCATTACCATTACCTCGGCGGCGGTCAGCTGCTTCTGGCCCGGCATGGACGGCAGCTTCGCGCCGCACCGCATCAATATTATCGACACCCCCGGCCACGTTGACTTCACCATCGAGGTCGAGCGGTCGATGCGCGTGCTGGACGGCGCGGTCATGGTCTATGACGCCGTCGGCGGCGTACAGCCGCAGTCGGAAACCGTGTGGCGTCAGGCGAATAAATATCATGTGCCGCGGCTGGCGTTCGTCAACAAAATGGATCGCCAGGGCGCAGACTTCTTCCGCGTGGTGCAGATGATGCAGGATCGCCTCAGCGCGAATCCGGTGCCGATCGTTATCCCCATCGGCGCGGAAGAGCATTTCAGCGGCGTGGTCGATCTGCTGAAAATGCAGGCGATTTACTGGGACGAGGCGTCGCAGGGCATGACCTTCAGCTACGCGCCGATCCCCGACGCGCTGCTGGACGAGGCGAACGCCTGGCGCGAAAAAATGGTCTCGGCGGCGGCCGAAGCGAGCGATGAACTGATGGAAGCCTGGCTGGAGAGCGGCGATCTGGAGCATGACCAGATTATCGCCGGCCTGCGGCAGCGCACGCTGCGCAACGAGATCCAGCCGATGCTGTGCGGCAGAGCCTTCAAGAACAAAGGGGTGCAGCGCATGCTGGATGCGGTGGTCGAGCTGATGCCGTCGCCGGCCGATATTCCGGCCATCAAAGGGGTGGATGAGAACGGCAACGAGGCGGAGCGGCATCCGGGCGATGACGAGCCTTTCTCGGCGCTGGCGTTCAAGCTGATGAGCGATCCCTTCGTCGGCCAGCTCACCTTTGTACGCGTCTACTCCGGCGTGCTGCGCAAGGGGGACAGCGTCTGGAACGCGGTCAAGGGCAAAAAAGAGCGCATCGGCCGCATCGTGCAGATGCACGCCAACGCGCGCCATGAAATAGAGGAGATCCGCGCCGGGGATATTGCCGCCTGCGTCGGGCTGAAAGAGGTCACCACCGGCGAAACGCTGTGCGATCCCAACGCCGTTATTACGCTGGAGCGCATGGAGTTCCCGGAGCCGGTCATCTCGCTGTCGATCGAGCCGAAAACCAAAGGCGATCAGGAGAAGATGAGCCTGGCGCTGCAGCGGCTGGCGGCGGAAGATCCCTCTTTCCGGCTGCACACCGACGAGGAGTCCGGCCAGGCGATTATCTCCGGCATGGGCGAGCTGCATCTGGAGATTATCGTTGACCGCCTGAAGCGCGAGTTCGGCGTCGAGGCAAATATCGGCCGTCCGCAGGTGACCTACCGCGAAACAGTGCGCAAGGCGGTACGCGACGTCGAGGGCAAGTTTGTGCGCCAGTCCGGCGGTAAAGGGCAGTATGGTCACGTGGTGCTGACGCTGGAACCGCTGCAGCCGGGCGGCGGCTTTGTGTTCGAAGACGCCACCAAAGGCGGCGTGGTGCCGCGCGAATATATTCCGTCGGTGGAAAAGGGCATCCGCGAGGCGCTGAACAGCGGCGTGATTGCCGGCTACCCGATCGTCGACCTGAAGGCGACGCTGACCTTCGGCTCCTATCACGACGTCGACTCCTCGGAGATGGCGTTCCGCATGGCGGCCATTCTCGGCTTCCGCGCCGCCGCGAAGCTGGCGGATCCGGTGCTGCTTGAGCCGGTGATGAAGGTCGAGGTCGAAACGCCGGAGGAGTATGCTGGCGGCATTATGGGCGATCTCTCATCGCGTCGCGGACAGGTGCAGGGCATGGATGAGCACTTTGGCGGCCGCATTATCCGCGCCGAAGTGCCGCTGGCGGAGATGTTCGGCTACTCCACGGCGCTGCGCTCGCTGACGCAGGGGCGCGCCACCTACAGCATGGAGTTCGCCCACTACGCGCAGGCGCCGCGTCAGGTGGCGGATGCGGTGGTCGCCGCGCGTCACTAAGCGCGGGGCGCGTTACAGGGCCGTCACGCCGAGCGCGGCGGCCTGCGACTCCCAGCGCATTATCTCCTGATACGCGGCGCAGCGTCGCCCTCCGCCCGCCTCGTTATTCACCGGGCGCGCCAGCAAAAAAGAGAAAGATCCTGATTGACTGACTTATGTCGAAAAACTTGATGATGCGGTTGAAAACTATTGGCTATCAGTGTGGAGGCGGCTGACGTAACCTTTGCCCATCGAATCTTATCTCTCACGCAGGGGCGAAACCTGCCCGCGAAAGGAACAGAATGATGAAAAATATTGGCTTCTTATCCTTCGGCCACTGGACGCCCTCTTCACAGTCCGCCACCCGCTCTGCGCAGGACGTGCTGCTGCAGTCCATCGATCTGGCGGTCGCCGCTGAAGAGCTGGGCGCGGACGGCGCTTACTTCCGCGTGCACCACTTCGCGCGTCAGCTCAGCTCGCCGTTCCCGCTGCTGGCGGCGGTCGGCGCGCGCACCCGCAAAATCGAAATCGGCACCGGCGTGATCGATATGCGCTACGAAAACCCGCTCTATATGGCGGAAGACGCCAGCGCGGCGGACCTGATCGCCAACGGCCGTCTACAGCTCGGCATCAGCCGCGGCTCGCCGGAGCAGGTGGTGGAAGGCTATCGCTACTTCGGCTATGCGCCGCAGGAGGGCGAAACCGACGCCGATATGGGCCGTCGCCATACGGAAGCCTTTTTAGAGGTGCTGCGTGGCGAAGGTTTCGCCAAACCGAATCCGCAGCCGATGTTCCCGAACCCGCCGGGCCTGCTGCGCCTGGAGCCTTACTCGGAAGGGCTGCGCGAACGCATCTGGTGGGGTTCCGGCTCCAACGCTACCGCCGAGTGGGCAGCAAAAATGGGCATGAACCTGCAAAGCTCAACCCTGAAGGATGACGAAACGGGCGAGCCGTTCCACGTCCAGCAGGCGAAGCAGATCCGCGCCTACCGCGAGGCCTGGAAAGCGGCGGGGCATAAGCGCGAGCCGCGCGTGTCGGTCAGCCGCAGCATTTTTGCGCTGGTGAACGACATGGACCGTGCCTACTTCGGCCGCAGCGGCCAGGATCAGGATTCCGTCGGCTTCCTCGACGAGAAAACGCGCGCCATTTTCGGCCGCAGCTATGCGGCGGAGCCGGAAGCGCTGGTTAAGCAGCTGGCGCAGGATGAGGCGATTGCCGAAGCGGACACGCTGCTGCTGACGGTGCCGAACCAGCTCGGCGTCGACTACAACGCGCACGTGATTGAAGCGATTCTGAAATATGTCGCACCGGAGTTAGGCTGGCGCTAAGCGTGAGAACGGCGGCCTCGGCCGCCGTTTTTTTTTGCCTGGATCAGCTCGCCTGCTGCGCTTTTTCCTGCCTGCGGCTGCCCGCCGCCCCGGCGCAGAACAGCGCGATCACCACCAGCGCCAGCACCGGCAGCATCGCCATGCGCAGCCCGGCGTGCTCGCCGATAAAGCCAAGTCCCGGCGGCCCCACCAGAAAGGCCAGATAGCCCAGCGTCGCCGCGATAGTGACGCGAATCGCGCTGTTGTGGCCGTCGCCTGCCGCGGAGACCGTGAGCGGAAAACCGAGCGCCGCGCCGATGCCCCAGAAGAGCACGGCCGCCGCCGCCAGCCATGAATTATCGGAGAAGATCACCAGCATCAGGCCGAAGGCGGCAGAGAAGGCGCTGACGCGCAGCATCCAGACGCGGCCGATGCGATCGACCACATAGCCCCCCAGAAAACGGCCCAGCGTCATGCCCGCGGTGAAACCGGCATAGACCAGCGTGCCCTGCGTGTGGCTCAGGTTATGGCCATCAATCATCAGCAGCGGCAGCCAGTCGTTGGCGGAGCCTTCCGCCAGCGCCATCGCCAGGATCACCATGCCGAGGATCAGCAGCTGGCGATCGCGCAGCTCATGGCGTACCTGCGCGATAAAGCCGCCGCTGTGCGTCTGTTCACTGCGTTCGCCGTCGCTGGTCGCTGGCAGGTGGCGCAGCGCCACGGCGGCGATCAGCACATCCGCCAGCAGCACGGCGGCAAAGTGCAGGCTGGTGCTCAACTCCGCGGCGGTCATCAATAGCCCCGCCAGCGCGCCCGCCAGCGTGCCGAGGCTGAAAAAGCCGTGAATGATGGTCATGACCGAGCGGCCCAGCGCCCGTTCGAACGCGGCGCCCTCGACGTTGATCACCACGTCCATCAGCGCCGTGCCGCCCCCCAGCAGCGTCAGGCTGGCGAAGACGCCCAGCGCGCTCGCCATCGTCAGGCTGAGCGCCATCAGCACCAGGCCAAGCAGCAAAATCACCATGCCGTAGCGCATCACCCGCTGCGTGCCGAGCTGGGCGATCAGCTTGCCAGCCAGCAGTACGCCGAGCATCGAGCCGCAGGAGAAGCCGAACAGGATCATGCCCATCAGTTCAGTTGAGGCGTCGAGCCTGTCGCGCATAAAGGGCGTGCGGCTGACCCAGGAAGCCCAGGTAAAGCCGGGAATAAACATCAGACCGAAAATGGCCCACTTGCCGCGAGCCTGTTGTTGAGGCGTCATCGCGACTCCTGTTTGTCGTACGGATGTACGAGAGAATAATACAAAAATGGCGCGGCGCGAGGGGGGAGGCGAAATATTATTCTCGAATCGGGTCAGCTATTTTTCGCACCGCCCGCAAAACAGCGTCGCGGCTCATCGGTGCGTCGTTGAGCAGGTTATGGATGGTTAAACCCTCAATCAGCGCATCCAGCGCGCAGGCCGTCTCCATGGGAAAGCAGAGGTGCAGCGACGCCCGGCTGCGCGACATCCACAGCTGCAGCAGCTGGCGAAACGTCGCTTTTCGCGCCGCCAGCGAGTAAAGCTCGAAACTCAGGATCAGATGACGCTGGCTGGCCCAGACATCGCCGCAAATCAAATCCACCACAGCTTCGCAGGCGTCCGCGCATTCGGTGGCGCTCTGCATGCGCTGGCGGAACGCCTGGGAGATGGTATCGACCATATAGCTGAAGGCGCCCATCAGCAGCAGATCGGTTTGCGGAAAGTGATAGGTGAGGGTGCCGGGCGAGAGGCCCGCCTCATCGGCCACCCGGCGATAGGTGGTGCCGCGCACGCCTTCGTTGATGATCACCGTCAGCGTCGCGTCCAGTATGTCGGTTTTAATATCCCGTGTAGCGGCCATCAACTGCTCTCATTTCTCTGACATAAACAGGGTAAGGATAACCGCTCGGCGGCGGCAAAGCATGCGGCGCGAGCGGGATGGGGCTGGGCAGCGCGCGCCACTCCGGTTATGATTTCGCCCTACACGACATCGACGGCAGCCAGCGACAGGGAGGCACTATCAGCAGCATAAGGATCAGGCTCGGCAGCAGGGAGCGCAGCCGTGAAGCGTAACACTCCACGCCACGCCTTTCACTACACGCCGTTCCGCCACCTCTTTTTCGCCCGCACGCTGACGGTGCTGGGCAACAGCGTCGCGCCGGTGGCGCTCGCCTTCGCCGTGCTCGATATGGGCGGTTCCGCCGCCGATCTCGGCGTCGTGGTTGCCGCGCGCTCGCTGTTCAACGTCCTCTTTCTGCTGTTTGGCGGCGTGCTGGCGGATCGCTACTCGCGCAATCGGGTGCTGCTGCTCTCGTCGCTTGTCGCCGCACTCTCTCAGAGCGGCGTCGCCTGGCTGGTGCTCGAGCAGGCCGCGACGCTAACCGCTCTGGCGATGCTGAGTGCCGTCAACGGGGCGGCCGCAGGCGTTGCGCTGCCCGCCTCATCGGCGCTGGTGCCGCAAACCGTGCCGGCGCAAAGGTTACGCCAGGCGAACGCCTTTATTCAGTCGGGCGTTTATGCCGGCACCATTATTGGCGCGTCGCTGGGCGGCATTCTTACCAGCACCCTGGGCGCAGGCTGGGGGCTGGCGGTGGATGCGCTGGGCTTCGCGCTGGCCGCGCCGCTCTATTACGCGGTGCGCACCGGCGCGCAGGCGGCGGCCTCTGCCGCGACGCTCTGGCAGGATCTGCGCGACGGCTGGCGAGAATTCACCGCCCGCAGTTGGGTCTGGGCGGTGGTGGCGCAGTTTGCCGTGGTTAACGCCGCCTTCACCGGGATGGTGATGGTACTGGGCCCGGTTATCGCTGACGACGCCTTTGGCCGCGCCCGCTGGGGCGTAATGATTGCGGCGCAAAGCGTCGGGCTGATTATCGGCTCCGCCATCGCGCTGCGCTGGCGTCCGCGCCGCGCGATGTTCACCGGCGTGACGCTGGTGGCGCTCTGTGCCTTTCCTATGCTGCTGCTGGCAGGCGGCGCACCGGCCGGCTGGCTGATGGGGGCATTCTGCATCGCCGGTATGGGGTTCGGCCAGTTTGGCGTGATCTGGGCGCAGGCGCTGCAAACCCACATTCCGCGCGACCGTCTGGCGCGGGTTTACGCCTACGACGCGATGGGATCTTTTATCACCATCCCGCTGGGCGAGCTGGCCGCCGGGCCGCTGGCGATGCGCTTCGGCAACCAGACGGTGCTGCTCTGCTGCGCCGCGGCGGTGCTGGCGGCGACGCTGGCGGCCTGTCTGGTGCCGTCCATCAGAACGCTGCGGCAGGCTGAGTAGCGAGGCGGGCTGTCGGGACGATAAATGCAAGAAGCCCGCTCAGGTTTCCCTTAGCGGGCTTTTTAAATCAATAGAACAAGAGTTTAGTTATTAATTTTTTCGATAAGACAGGCCAGTTTTTGTCTGTGCTGGGCATTGCGCATGAAAAACTTGCCTTCGCGTTACCGCTGATATCCCTGCGGCGCAGGCTGGATACGGAAGCTGCGCCGCATTTCGTTTATCAGATCCGTCATAATCCTTTGAACCGCAAAAACAGTTTTCTATTATCGGCCTTCTTACCTGGAACTAAGCTCCTGCGTGCACGAAGTGCTTCATGACCTGAAAGAAGCGCCTGATGTATGAGAATGGTTGCCGTTTTACCGTAAATATTGCCTTTGAAGACTGCCGGCTTTGTCTTCCGATGGATTAAGGCTTTCTTCACGCTTTATTACGTTAAGGAAATCACAGTGAATCTGATGAATAATTATGCATCGCCCACCGTAGATGTTATATTAAAATATAATATTCGGAGGTGCTTTATGTATACAATTCGCCTGAAAAAGGTTGGCGGATCCATCATGCTGGCGGTTCCTCCCGCCGTGCTGAAAACGCTGGAGCTGTCGACGGACAGCGAGGTAGGTATGACCATTGATAATGGATGCCTGATTATTGAACCCCAGAAACGGCCCCGTTATTCGCTTGAGGAACTGCTGGCGCAGTGCGATCCGCACGCTGAAATAAGCGAAGAAGAGCGAGCATGGATTGATGCGCCTGCGGTGGGCAAGGAGATCCTGTAAATGGACAGAGGAGAAATCTGGCTGGTTTCACTGGATCCGATTGCTGGCCACGAGCAAAGTGGAAAATGTCCGGTGCTTATCGTATCGAAGGCATCGTTTAACCAGCTGACCCGGCTACCTGTTGTTGTTCCCGTTACCAGCGGCGGAAACTTTGCTCGCACGGCAGGTTTCACCGTTTCACTGGAAGGGGCAGGGACAAAAACGATTGGAGTTATTCGCTGTGACCAGCCCAGAACCATTGATATGGCAGCCCGGAACGGCAAGCGGCTGGAACGCATACCTGACGCTGTTGTAAATGAAGTGCTTGCCAGGCTGGATGCTATTTTGAGTTAACGCCATGACGCCGAAAAGCAAAAAGCCTGCTTCAAAAGCAGGCTTTTCTAATATGGCTCCTCTGACTGGACTCGAACCAGTGACATACGGATTAACAGTCCGCCGTTCTACCGACTGAACTACAGAGGAATCGCTTGAACGGGGCGCATATTATCGACCCGCACCGGCCATGTCAAAGCCCTTTTTCACAAAAACGTTCAACTGCTGAAATAAACGCCAGAGGCCGCTGCGCCGTTAACATGCTCACACCTGACAAATGAAAACTATTTTTCTCCGCTATGGGCAATGAAAAAAAACGCCTGTTGCGGCGCGTGCGTCACGCTACCTGGATAACCCAGCAGTTCTCTTAACATTAAGATTTCAAAGCCGCTCACACTTCTCATCTCTGCCGTTTGCCTGGGTTTATTTCGAAACGTATATTCCGTGAAAATCATTTTATGAAACAAGAGGGCAGTCGATGAACAAAGTCAGGATCGGTATGATCGGCAGCGGCTATATCGGACGCTGCCACGCTATCGCCTACGCGCAGGCACCGACGGTTTTTCCGCTAAAAGGCGAAATCGTGCGGGAGATGCTGGCGGAGGTCAATCCGGCGCTGGCAGAGAAGCAGGCGGCTGCCTTTGGCTTTGCCCGCTCGACCGGCGACTGGCGCGAGCTGGTGCGCGATCCGGCGATTGACGTGGTGGATATCTGCGCGCCCAACTTCCTGCATAAAGAGATGGCGCTGGAGGCGATCCGCCACGGCAAGCATGTCTATTCGGAAAAGCCGCTCTCGCTCTCGGTGGCCGACGCCGAAGAGATGGTGCAGGCGGCCCAGGCCGCCGGGGTGAAAACCCTGGTAGGCTTCAACTACATGAAAAACCCCACCAGCCAGCTGGCGAAAGAGATTATTGCGCGCGGCGAGATTGGCGAGGTGGTCCATTTCTACGGCACCCACAACGAGGATTATCTGGCGAAGCCGGAGACGCCGCTCGACTGGCACTGCCAGAAGGCGCTGGCGGGGCTCGGCGCGCTGGGCGATCTGGCGGCGCACATCGTCAATATGGCGCACTATCTGGTCGGCGACATCGAAGAGGTGAGCGGCGACATGATGACGGTGATCAAAACGCGTCCCGACGCGAAAGATCCCAGCCGCCAGCTGCCGGTAGAGAATGAGGATCAGGCGAGCGCGCTGCTGCGCTTTCGCAACGGCGCGCACGGCGTAATTGAAACCTCACGCATCGCCTGCGGCAGTAAAATGGGGCTGACCTATGTCGTCACTGGCACCAAAGGCACGCTGCGCTACAGCCAGGAGCGCATGGCGGAGCTGGAGCTCTATCTGCATGACGAACCGGCGGGGCGTCAGGGCTTTAAAACCATCCTGACCGGTCCGGCGCATCCCGATTATGCCAACTTCTGCGTCTCGGCCGGGCATGGCATCGGTTTTAACGATCAGAAAACGGTGGAAATTCGCGACCTGATTAACGGCATCGCGGCGGGCGATCGCCTGTGGCCCGATTTTGCCGAAGGGTTGCAGGTGCAGAAGGTGCTGGAGGCCATTGCGGTCTCCGCCGCCGAGCGGCGCTGGCAGACGGTTTAGCGGCGCAGCGCGCGGCCCGTGAAGCCGCGCGCCCAAATGATCATCCTGCGGCTTTCTCCCACCACAGCTTATCCAGCGCATAGTAGCGGTCGCGTTCGCTCTCGGGCTGCTGCAAATCGCGCTTCCACGGCTTCGCCAGAATAAAGTGCAGGTTCTTCACCTCGCTCTCTTTCCACATCCGGCTGTGCTGGAAAGGCAGGGTTTTCAGCGCGTTGTAGATATAGGAGAGCGGCAGCCAGCGGCCGTGGAACGCCTCGTTCAGCAGATCCTGCTCCGAAAAGGGGTAAGCCTTTAGATCCACAATCGCGGCAACGCGCTGCGCCAGCTTTTCGAAAACTTCATTATCCGGCGTGAGCACCAGAAATCCGCCGTTGAGGTAATTATCCAGCAGAACAGGCGCAGGCTCGCCGCGATCCTGCCAGGTATAGTGGCAGTTTTCCGGCTGCCAGCTGGCGGGATAGGAGGCGATCTGATTAGGGTTGCAGCGGCAGGCGTGACAGGCGGCCAGCAGGTTGTCGCCAAGATCGAGCGTAAACAGCTCATCCATGTTTTGCAGCACCAGCATATCGGCGTCGAGGAACACCACCCGCGCGTAGTCGGTCAGCTGCCAGGCGCGCAGTTTGGTCCAGACCTCGCCGAACTGCGCCGAGGCGTAGTGCTGTTCCAGCGCGCTGTTGGGGTAGATCGGATCGACCGGCTGCACCACGCAGCCTTCTGCCTGCAGCGCTGCGCAATCCGTCTGCGAAATCGCATTGGTGGCCATCACCACCAGCGGCCAGCGCGTGCCGCTCTGCTTCAGCGAACGGTGCAGCGCCTTAACGCCCACCAGATAATCGGGCTGCGTCAGCAGCGTAACCCATGCAAACATGGTTCTCTCCCTGTAAAAGTCAGTCGAAAAGCGCGGTCAGATAATCGTTGCTGAAGCGGCGCTGTGGATCCAGCTCGCGGCACAGCGTGCGGAAGTTGTCCCAGTGCGGATACACGTCGCGCCAGACGTAGCGTCCGGCGTCATAATATTTGCCCCAGTGTGGGCGGCCGCCCTCTTCGGCCAGCAGCTTCTCTACCTCAGTCAGAAAGTGCAGGCCATCCTGCGACAGCGAACCGTCGTCGGCGTAATAGACCACAAAGCCGAAGAAGCAGGTCGGCTCGCCGTAGGCAGGGCTGAGCCAGGCTTCCGATGCGCCGGTGCAGCGCAGGATAATCGGGTAGTGCATATGTGGCCGCTCTGCGGCATACCAGCATTTGATTTTACTGATAACGGCCGGGGTGCGGGAAAGAGGAACGCCAATTTCAACGTTGATCTGCGGTACCGCAATGCCGCGGCAGAAGAGCTGGTAAATGTCGCCGGTCACGTCGGTAAAGTCGCGGAAGCGCGTCACGGTGCGGAACTGCTTGCCGCCTTTGCCGTGGATCTGCGTGTCGCGGTGCATCTGCTCAAGCGTCTGGTCGATAGTGCTGTTCAGGCTGTCGTCGCCCTGGTCGGCGTGCTTCACCACTTCGCGGCCGTTCGCCTGCCACTCGGCGGTTTCCTGCGCGCTCGCTTCGTTCGCATTCCAGACGTGCATCAGGTTATCGTCAACGAACCACCAGGCCTTGCTCAGCGCGTATTCGCTGTTCCAGCGCAGCAGATCCTGCTCAAGATTATCCGCCGACACCGCGTTTTTATGGCAGGTGTAAATGCGGAAGGGTTGAGTGCGCAGCGTAACGGCGGTGACAATGCCGAGCGCGCCGAGCGTCACCTGAGCGGCGGGAAAGTCCGGCTCGCCGCGCGTAAACTCGCGGATCGATCCGTCAGCCAGCACCATGCGAATACGCAGCGCCTCGTCCGCCAGCGAACTTTGATGCAGCCCCTGGCCGTGGGTGCCGGTGGCCATCGCGCCCGCCAGCTTCTGTACCGCAATTACGCCGGGCGAGGCGGCGAGCATGCGGTCCAGCGCGGTAAGCTGAATATAGAGATCGTTAAGCGTGGTGCCCGCACCGACGGTGACGCTCTGCTCATCCTGCGCCAGCAGGCCGGAAAGGGCGCTGATATCCACCAGCAGATCATCCTCTGCGACATTCAGCATGCGGCCCGGCGACAGGCGACTGCCCACCACGCGCACGCGGCCGTGGCTATCGCGCAGCAGCTGCTGTAATTCCGCCTCGCTGCGCGGTTGGTGTAACTGCTGGCGGCTGCCAACCCGGGCGTTTTGCGCCCAGTTCCATAGCGCATCGTCTTCGGCGCTGAGGGTGGTGTTGCGTAGAGGATAACGTTCGGCGTCTCTGCTCACGACTGCGTTCCTGTGTTGAGATCGGTTAATTGGCATTAGTTAAGCGTAGCCCATCACAGCGTTGTCGCTTCCCTTAACCCACTTTACTGATGTAGCGCAGCGTCGCCGTGACCGCCAGCTGGCGATTGCGGCTGACGCTCTCCTCTTCGCTGTTATCAGGGCTGAAAAGGGCGTTGAAGGTATAGCGGTTAGAGACGTGGTGCACGCAGATGCTGCTGATCAGGCGGTGCACATCGATGGTTTCGACCTCGCGAATAAACACGCCCTGCTGCTGGCCACGCGCCAGAATATCGTCCAGCACGTCAAGGGCGCTGCGGTTCAGTGCCTTGATGCGCGGCGACTGCGAGATATAACGACCGCGCAGCAGGTTTTCGGTGCAGACCAGCCGCATAAAGTCGGGATGAGAGACGTGGTAGTCAAAGCTCGCTTCCACCAGCTTGCTCATCGCCAGTTTCGGCTCCATCGCCGCCAGGTTCAGGCCGGTTTCATGCTGGCGGATCGCCTGATAGACCTGCTCCAGCACCTCAATATAGAGCTTCTCTTTGTTGCCGAAGTGATACACCACCATGCGCTTGGTGGTTTGCGCGTTTTCGGCGATCTGCTCCAGACGCGCGCCCTGCATGCCGAACTCGGCGAAGGTGGTCAGGGCGCCAGCGAGGATGCGTTTTTTCAGCCCTTCAGGGTCGTTTTTTCGTTTTGGTGAGGTGTCCGACATAGCGCTTAGTCACTAAGAAAATCCAGCCAGCATGGTATCACAGCCCGCGGGATCGGTCTGGCGACGCGAGCGGTTGCCTGTCTATATTCATTTCGGGAATAGTATTCTCGTAAAAATCATTATTCGGAGATAAGCAACTGCGTATACTAAGGGCGAGATCCTCAACATTATCGGCCACAGCCCAGGCCCTGAGCCGATATCATCAGAGGCTCGCGCTTTATCAAGATAAAAAAGCTGCGCATTCAATGTCGGGGTCATCCCTATCGCGCTTTTTGCGCCTTCGATCCCGAAAGCACCGGCGTGGTGCTCTGCGCAAGGGATCAAATGAGTAATTAAAAGCGCTTTTACGACCCGATGCTCCCGGTTGCCGATCAAGAATTTACGTGCTGGCTTGATAATCTTAAACACAAGGCGTTACTGGGTGGGCAGAACGTTTGAAAAGCTTATTGCAGAAAACGATGATGGCGTACGCGCGTCATACTCTTCTGGCTGCTGACCACACTAAATACACCGCTTCCGCCGCCGTAACGATCGGTAATATTGCGCCGGTAGCGGCGCTGTTCATCGACGCGCCTCCATCAGAGGAGCTGAAATCCTGGCTTGATGAGCATCAGACAGAGCGGATTGTGGCGCAGGAGGCGGTGTAGCGCTAAAGCGTCTTCACCACCATGCCAAACGCCGCCAGCAGCATAATCACGCCAGCCGAGCGAAAAAGGCGTTGCTGCGCCTTAGCGCTGGTGAGCAGGTGGCGAATTTTAAGCGCTGCGAGAATAAAAACCGCGCCAACGCTCAGCAGCACGAAAATGGTGAGGGGCACCAGCATTCCGCCCCAAATCTGTAATGAGACATTATCCAGCGAGATAACCAGAGGCAGTATCGCCAGATAAAAGGCGATGGTTTTGGGATTGCCGAGCGTGATTGTTAGCCCTGAAAGCCAGGCTGATGCCAGCTCCTGCGTTGTCGCTTTCTGGTCAATGCTGACTGCCTCAGGCTGATAGCGCCAGAACTGCCATGCCAGCACGCACAAATAGAGTGAGGCCGCCCAGTTGATCAGCGTGAATACGGATGAATAATTATGGGCGACCACCGCCAGACCAAATACCGCGATAGATAAGTAGATCAAATCACCGAGGATCAGGCCGGCAAGCATCGTAAAGCCGGTTCGGGCACCTCCGCTAACGCTGCGAGCGACCAGGGCGGTCATTCCCGGCCCCGGGATTGCCGCGGCTAAACCGAGCGCGGCGATATAAGAAATTATTTGAGCCATTCCTAACATAAGTATTCCTGTCAAAATGAGATGCGGGCAGAGAGGTTATTAAAGAGTGGGGTGGATGGATAGCGGGGTTTGCGCCACCACCGCCCGGGCAAAGACCAGATCCTGCACTGCAAGGCCCACGGACTTAAACAGGGTTCGCTGCAGCCTGAGCGAGGTCGGCTGTACATCTGAGGTAAGCCGTTCTCCTATTTCTGTCCCCCAGTATTCCTGCGGGATCAATCCTTGCTGTTTTGCCTCCAGCAGACAGGTAGAGGCGTGCCAGACCGCCTCGCGGTCGTCAACGTAGAGTGCTACCGTCGCATAGATGTCGCTGTCGATTTCCTGAAAACCGGGAGCAGATGCCCCTACGGCATTGATATGGCACTGAGCTGGCAGGTCTCTGCAATGGAGAAACGGCACCTTTGCAGCCGTCACCGTACAGATGATATCCGCCTCTGCCACCGCCTGAGCTGGCGTCATCGCCACGGTGGCGGACAGTCCCAGCTGTTGTTGACACCATTCCGCAAAAACAGACGCGCGTGCTTCACTTCTTCCCCAGACAGAAATATGCTGCAGCGGACGGATTTCCATCATCATTTGCGCATGTTTTCTGGCTTGAACGCCGGTGCCCAGTATAGCCAGACGGGTGGCACCAGGCGGTGCCAATATATCCGTAGCCAGCGCAGAAGCTGCAGCGGTGCGTAATTCCGTCACTGAGGCGGCGTCAACAACAACAAGGTCGCCCTTTTCCGACGCATCATAGAGCAGAATACACCCCTCGTGGGACGTAGACTGCGCGTGGCGGCTGAAATCGACCTTAACGGTTTTGAGGCCAAACCCAGCATAGGGCCCTTCTTCAATACAGGCGGGCATCGTACCCATCAGGCTGCCTTGTTCAGAGGCAATAACGCTGCGCAACGTCTGTTTCACTTTACCCTGGCTGAGCAGTGCAAAAGCGTCCCGGCTCAGTTGCAGGCACGCTGAGGGCGATAAAACCTGCTCCACCTGCTTTCGACTAATGAATTGCATGGAGAGTGTCCGTTATCAGGGTGTCGCCTCAGGGTGAAACTGAGGCTCGATCTGGGTATGGGCAATGCTGTTGAGCAGCGTTGACATGGTTTTTTGGGAAACCCCCAGGATAACGTCCAGCATATTTTGCCGGCTATATCCTGCCGCCAGCATCGCCTCTACCGCGCTTTCGGGGATCTGGCCCTGGGCCAAAACGACCTGACGCGTAAAGCAATAAAGCGCGGCCAGCCTGACTGGCAGGGCCTCAGGCTGGTGAGCAAGCGTATCCAGAATCGCTGGCGAAACCCCTTTATGCTGTGCGATCCAGCTATGCGCCTGAACCGTATAGGCGCACTAGTTAAGGATGCCCGTGGTAATCCACACAATGGTGCGCTCTTCTTCGTTCAGCGAACAGTGCGAGAAGGCGTCATGGGCAAACTGGTAAGATGCCAGCAGAGCGGGTGACTCTGCCATGTAGGCGCTTTGCCATGGAATCCAGCCAAAACCGTCAATCGAACTTTGCAGCAGAGGGCGACTCGCCGCAGGCGCGCTGTCGAGCGTGTGCATTTTTAATCTTGTCATTGTCTTATCCTTTTCAAATATGGGAGGCAAACACAGACCAGAGCATATGTTTCGGACGCGTTCGTGAAATAAAGTTGAGCTTATGGATGCCGGCGGCAATTTCAGTGGTTAACGCGACATCGACCTCACCGGATATCACCGCCTGTGCGGCCGCACTGGTGGAGGGCATCTCAATTACCTGAGCAATACGCAGTCCATCAGGAAGCAACTCCTCAATTAATGGAACCGGTGCTGGATGAGAAGCGATATATAATGGTCGATCGGGCAATTTTTTGTTTGTCACCAGACCATAAAGCGGCGTGTTATAAAGAAAGGTAGCCAGCAGTTTCAGACGCGTATCCATATAAAAATCGTTAATCTTCGGATAGGCATTGGCAACAATAAGCAGTCCTTTTTCATGTTTGATGTTATTTCTTGCTAACTCATAAGAGTCATTAAGATGAATGTCATGATGGCTGTTGGCGTAATTATCACTCATCCAGCGATAAAAAAACTGAGAGGCATATTCACTGCTGGTACCCGAAGGACCTAAAGTATAAACCGGACAGTTAACAGCATGACTTAAGCCCATATCCATAAAATGATAGCGCATGGTTTCACCTAACAGGGTTGTTCAACAGACAGGCATTAGCCAGTGATTAAATGCGTCTAATTCTCCACGCACCGACTGTTCGTAAAGGCCTTTAATAGTCATCGCGATACTCTGTGTATCCATACTATTAAGCTTTCGGTGGTCAATCTGACTCACTGGTGATATTTCGACGCCTGTGCCCGTTAAAAAACATTCATCTGCGGTCAACAGTTCAGACGGTAAGATGTCTCTTTCTTCGACTTGCAGTTTCAGGCAGGTGGCGGCCAGTGTAATCACCGTGTCACGCGTAATCCCTTCCAGAATCTGTGCCGTCACCGGGGGGGTGATTAGCCTGCCGTTTTTAACAATAAAAACGTTAGAGGTGGTCGCTTCGGTAACATAACCCTGCTGATTGAGCATAATGGCGTCGTTATAGCCGCCACGCTGAGCTGTTTCCATTGCAAGTGCAGAGTTTACATAACTTCCGGTAATTTTAGCGCGTGCGGGAATGGCGTTATCGGAAACGCGACGCCAGCTGGAAATGGTGCATGCAAGACCATCCTGTTTTACATAGGCGCGCATATTAAGCGTGTTGATCGATAATCCGGTACTGATGCCAGAGAGTTTTACGCCGAAACCACTGCCAGGCAAAAGATGACGTTTATAAGCAATAGGGCGAATGTAGCAGTCGCTACTGGCATCATTTCGCTTTAGCAAGGACAAGATGACTTCCTTCAGCGCCTGACGATCGGGCAGATCATCGATTAACAGTAGTGATGCCGACTGACGCAGTCGGTCAATATGTTCGTCTAAGCGGAAAACCGTTAGCTTTCCATCAGAAAAATGTGTGTAACCACGAATGCCTTCGAACACTGCGGTGCCGTAATTAAATGCCTGCGTCGTGACAGGTAATAGCGCCGCATTTGCCTCAACAAACGTGCCATTGAGGTAGCTCCAGGGGTGGTGAATGGGGCCCGCTTCACTGATTTTATTGGGGGACGTATCGTTCATTATTTAAAACCCCGGTTGATCAGGGCAAGCGCCGCTTCACGATCGCTGTTATCTGCCGCAGGTCGCAAATCGTGGATGCGCGCTGCCTTCCAGCTCACCATCGCTGAGGTTGCGGTTACGCTACTCGTTTCGCCCTTAACGAGGTTGACCTTAATGCCCGCAATGCGCTGTTCGACATGTGCTTTCACCTCTTTTAGCACCTGGGAGACATCAGATGTCTTATCAAACATCTCAACGGTGATATTAAGCACGTCAACATCATCGCTTCTGTCGATTTGAATCGCGTAGTCCAGGCAACCGTTGAGCCGTTCAAGAAGCGCGGCTTCTAAATCCCAGGCGCAGTAAGCGGCGCCATTAAGCGTCAGAACATCCCGCACGCGACCGACAGGCACAATTTTTTGGGTGCCATCTGGCATATAAGTCGACCGCACCATATCACCGGTACGATAACGAACAAGCGGCTTCTGTCCCTTATAGAGATGGGTAATGACCAGTTCACCAGTCACCTGCCCCAGCGTAACGTCATAGCCTTTGCCACTGACGGGATCGATGAGCTCGTAGTAGTTGTTCAGCGGGATGGTGTAAAGGTGACTGTCCGCCGCGCAGACGGCAAGAATAGAGGACTCCTGAGAGGCATACATACAGCTATAGACCTGTGCCCCCCAGACCTCACCAATGTTTCTTAACAGCGACGGCGTGGTTAATTCACCCACCGTCAGGATCAGCTTCACGCTCGTAGCGGAGGGTTTTTCTCCAGAAGCTTGAATAAAACGCGCCACGGCAATAGCCACCGCTGGCGTACAGACCAGTGCGGTTATCTGCAATTCATTGATCAATGCCATAACGCGTTTCATGCCCACCACGGGCGAACGCGGCCACATTTTTACCACGCTGTAACCGAGGCTGCGAAAAACATCTTCAAAGGTATCGCCGGTGGAATGAAGCTCAGTTGGACCCATGACCCCCACAATGTGATTTGAACCAAACTGCTCAAACAGAGTGCGATAATGAATAATAAGAGGGGTATTATTATGAATGGAATCCGTTTCATTACGAGGGCAGGGAGTGGGTTTGCCGGTTGTACCCGTAGTTTCGTAATAAATCCAGCTCTGGTGAAGAGGGGCAGAGGCGAGCGATTTGCCATTATTCCTCAGGTCATCTTTGGTGGTAAAAGGAAGCGCGTTAATCCCATCGGTGGTCAGTGCCTCTAAATCAGCGTAGGTCAGGCCTTTTAAATGTTCACGATAGAATGGAGAGTTTTCGCTGGCATATTTGACGACCTCACGCAGTTGGTTATTCTGGTGAATAGAGAGCTGTTCTGTGCTGAATTTTCCTGCATTAAAGTCACGGTGTTGATGATAGATATTTTTGGCCTGTTCAATTATTTTTTCTTTGAAAATAGCATGCATATTGTCATCCTTAGCCAGGTAAAGTCGTTATGCGTGCAGCACAATAATCAGCAGTCTGTTGCTGCTAGTGTATTTTTATCTTTAGTGCTTTATTTATAGAGTGGGAGATTTCCGGTCAGCTTGGTTATTTTCTTTTTTGGACCAATGATGCCAATTGCTACCAGCTCGATATTTTCACTCTTTACCGAGGAAATTTTTTCACCATATTCGTCATAGGTTTTGCACGACTGTGCCAGGGCGCTAAACGGCATCACGTAAATCTCCTTGTCGCTTTCCGCGCTCACCTGTATTTCACGCAAAGAGTGACCTGATGCCAGCAAAACGGGAAGCGGTGAGTAAATCACACCAGGAAAATTAATATCGTCCAGGCTTTGCATATCAGGTCCAACAAGATTTTCAACGGTACGGCCGAAACTAATTCCTATAACGCTCGCGGCATTCATAGCCTGGCCTGCGGGGAGATCTTTATCAATAATAATCGTACAGCGATGTTGACTTGCATCAAATTTCATTATTTATCCTCAATAGCACAGGGATTATTTCAGCCGGAAACGGGAAGCTCATCTAGCATCGAGAGCAAACCACTGTTCAGTGTGAAATCACTGGGAAGCTCTATATCAACAACTTTCCAGTCCGCGATATATTTCCATTTCGCTACCCCGTTCTGATGATCGGGGTGGATAATATAGGCATTCAGATCCGATCGGCTTTCAAACAGGCCAATCACCACGAAATCCGCTGCAATATCCCGCTTAGTGGTATTTCTGCCGCAGCTCCATCCTTTAATTTCATCAATGTGATGAGGGTGAGCACGCGTGGCTCTTTCAGCATCTATGGCTTCCAGAGATGACCAGTTCCATGGGTTCCTTAACGTAAACATGACGATGTGCATTAACATAGGGTCAGTTTTGTCCTTGCGTTGCTGCCTAATATCATTAGAAAAGTGAATGTATTATGCATGGGCAAAAGAGGAAATTGTTGCCTATATCATTTACGTAACGCGGACTATCAGGTAAAAATAACCCTTTATCTCTTTTAATGAGAAAGGAATTTCCCTCTATGGCACTCAGCCTGACAGATATGAAGATCCTGAAAATTTTACAGGACGATGCGCGCGTTACGAATCAGGAACTGGCAGAGAAGATAAACCTTTCAGCGTCTCCCTGCTGGCGTAAAGTACGCAAGCTTGAGGAAGATGAAGTGATTCAGGGCTACCGCGCCGTTCTTGATCGTAAAAAAATCGGGCTGGGTGTGATGGTTTTTGTTCGTGTTGCCATCGACAGCCATAGTGAAGCGGAGGCGAGAAAGTTTGAAGAAGAGGTCACCGCGCTGGAGGATGTTGTGGCCTGCTATAGCATCGGGGGAGACGCCGATTTCCTGCTGCAGGTTGTGGCATCGGATCTCGACTCCTATGCTGATTTCGCCATGTCAGTGGTACGCCGACTGCCGGGAATCAAGGAGATGCAGAGTATGTTTGTGCTTAAAGAGATCAAGCCTCTCGTGACTTATCCCATAAAGAAGACAGCGGAGTAGACTGTAAGCTGCAGGGATAAGGCTGCGACCTCACGCTTATCAAACCTACCAGACGAACAAAAGCCCGCTCAGGTTTCCCTGAGCGGGCTTTTTAAATTTGGCTCCTCTGACTGGACTCGAACCAGTGACATACGGATTAACAGTCCGCCGTTCTACCGACTGAACTACAGAGGAATCGTTGGAACGGGGCGAATATTAACGACGCCGTTCTGGCTTGTCAAAGCGCGATTTCACTTTTTTCAACTGAACGCTCGCAAAAGCAGCGGATTGCCGCTTTTTCAACAGATTCGGCGAGATTTCAAACTGCTGACAAGATCTCAATTTATACGCATTTCCCGCTGGATGTTAGATGCATGTCAAAGTTTTGTTATTTGCTGATGTTAAAACAACTGTTTCAGTGCTTTTATGATGAAAATTTCAAAAACATATTTAATGGAATAAATAAACTGCTTATTGTCACCCGCGTAATCAGTCAGGAAAAATGGAACGGAATTTCAAAATTATCTTTATTAGAAACAAGTGATTGTAAAAAGGAGGGGTAGGTCACAAAAAAGCGTCAAAACCCAGATTTCACCCCTGTAAGCAGAACTGAGTCCGCCATCGACGTTGAGTGAATGTAAAAAATATTTTTCATTCTCAGCCTCAGCGACGTCGGCAAGTTAACGACAATAAGGGTTACTCATGAACATCAAAAAAACGCTCGCTGTCACACTGTTAGCCTGCATGTTGCCCGCTGCTGCGATGGCAAAAGACCTCTCCGTCGGTGTATCAATGGCCTTGTTCGACGACAACTTCCTCACCATTCTGCGCACTGCAATGCAGAAAGAGATGCAGAAAGAGGGTGTTCAGGGGCAGATGGAAGACGCGAAAGGCGATGTCTCGCAGCAGCTGCAGCAGGTGCAAAACTTTATCGGTCAGGGCGTTGACGCCATCATCGTCAATCCGGTGGATACCAACGCGGTTAAACCCATCATGGATCAGGCCACCAAAGCGGGCATCCCGCTGATCTTCGTTAACCGCCGTCCCCAGGCGGAGCTAACTGACAAAATGGCTTATGTAGGATCCGATTCTGAACTGGCGGGTCGTCTGCAAATGGAAGCGCTGGCGAAGGCGATGAACGGCAAAGGCAACGTTGCCATTCTGATGGGCGATCTCGCTAACGAAGCCACGCGTGACCGCACCAAAGGCGTTGAAGCGGTGGTCGCGAAATACCCTGGCATCAAAGTAGTACAGAAGCAGACCGCCAAATTTATGCGTAATGATGCGGTCGATGTGGTGAGTAACTGGCTGACCGCAGGCGACGATATCCAGGCCATTGCCTCCAACAACGATGAGATGGCGATTGGGGCACTCCAGGCGCTGGGTAAAAACCCTAACCACATTCTGATTGCTGGCGTGGATGGTACGCCTGACGCGCTGCAGATGCTCAAGAACGGCAAGATGGTTGCGACGGTGTTCCAGGACGCTCGCGGCCAGGGTGAAGGCGCCGTTCAGACAGCCGTCAAGCTGGCGAAGGGTGAAAAAGTGCAAAAAATCATCGATATTCCTTATCAGCTGATCACCAAAGACAATATGCAGCAGTTCGTGAACCGTAATCAGAAATAACCGATCCCGACTCAGCCGTACGGAGGTGATGTATGACCGCTTTTGCGCTTGAAGCCGAAGGCATCAGCAAGTTCTTTCCCGGTGTAAAGGCACTCGATAACGTTTCGCTGCGCGTGCGTCCGGGATCGGTTCATGCCTTGATGGGCGAAAATGGCGCGGGCAAATCCACTTTAATGAAGTGCCTGATCGGGATGTACCGTCCCGATCGGGGCACCATCCGCATTAAAGGGGAGCCGGTGCAGTTTCAGGACACCATGGACGCCTTGCGTTCCGGCATTTCCATGATCCACCAGGAGCTTAATCTGGTGCCCTACATGACCGTCGCCGAGAATATCTGGCTGGGACGGGAGCCGATGAAGTACGGCTTTGTCGATCACGGCAAGCTTAACCAGCAGACGCAGACGCTGCTCAACCAGCTTAACATTCGCCTGAAGGCAGACCGGCTGGTGGGCGATCTGAGCATCGCCGCGCAGCAGATGGTGGAGATCGCCAAAGCGGTCTCCTGGAACGCCGACGTCGTGATTATGGATGAGCCCACCTCCGCCCTGACCGAAAGCGAAGTAGCGCATCTCTTCACTATCATTCGCGACCTGCGCGCCCAGGGCAAAGCCATCATCTACATCAGCCACAAAATGGACGAAATCTTCGCCATTACCGATGAAATCAGCATTTTCCGCGACGGCAGCTGGGTCGGCAGCAACCACACCGCGCAGTTTACCCGTCAGTCGCTCATCACCCAGATGGTGGGACGCGAGCTGACCCAGCTCTTTCCCAAATTCAACAACGCCATTGGCGAAGAGGTGCTGACGGTCCGCGGCCTCACCAGTAAAGATCGCTTCCAGGACGTCAGCTTCAGCCTGCGGCGCGGTGAAATTCTCGGCGTTGCCGGCCTGGTGGGCGCGGGGCGCAGCGAAGTCATGGAGAGTTTATTCGGCATGGAAAGCGTCGACAGCGGTGAAGTGCTGATCGACGGCGTGCCGGTCACTATCGATTCGCCTTCCACAGCGATTGAAAAGGGCATGGCGTTTTTAACGGAGGATCGCAAAAAATCGGGGCTATTTCTCGTGCTGTCGGTGATGGAGAACATGAGCATCGTCAACATGCCCGAGTACAGCGGCAAAAGCGGCTTCGTCAGCCACGTCAAGATGGCGCAGGACTGTATGGAGCAAATCCAGCGGCTGAATATCAAAACGCCGACCATGGATCAGATCATCAACAACCTGAGCGGCGGCAACCAGCAGAAGGTGCTGATTGCCCGCTGGCTGCTGGCGCAGCCCAAAATTCTTATCCTCGACGAGCCGACGCGCGGTATTGACGTCGGCGCGAAAGCGGAAATTTACCGTTTGATCTCTGAGCTGGCCAACCGCGGCGTGGCCATCATCATGGTGTCGTCAGAACTGCCGGAAATTCTCGGCATGAGCGACCGCGTGATGGTGATGCATCAGGGGCGGATTACCGGCATCCTCGATAAAGAAGAGGCCGACCAGGAAACCATTTTGTCGCTGGCATCCGAGTGAGGCGCGAGACACCTATGAGCAATATTAAAGCAACAGCTACGCCAACAGCTGAACATTCATCCTTCTTCGGCAATCTGCGGCATAAACTGCCTAAAGATACCGGCATCTTTATCGTGATGGTCGGCATTGCGCTGATCTTTGAAATCGCCGGCTGGTATGTGCGCGATCAGTCGTTTCTGATGAACACTAACCGGCTGATCCTGATCCTGCTCCAGGTGGCCATTATCGGCGTGATCGCCGTCGGGGTCACGCAGGTAATCATCACCACCGGTATCGACCTCTCGTCAGGGTCGGTGATCGCGCTGACGGCCGTGGTCGCGGCCAGCCTCGCGCAAACCTCCGACAGCCTGTCGCCGATGTTTCCGGCGCTGGTAGATATGCCCGCCGTGGTGCCCGTCGCCGCTGGGATCGGGGTCGGTCTGCTCTGCGGCCTGGTCAACGGTGTACTTATTACCCGCACCGGCATTCCGCCGTTTATTGCGACACTGGGTATGATGGTGTCGGCGCGCGGTCTGGCGCAGTACTACACGCAGGGCAACCCGATCAGCTTTCTCTCTGACGGCTTTACCTCCGTCGGTCAGGGGGCAATGCCAGTCATTATCTTCCTGGCTGTGGCGCTGGTGTTTCATATCGCCCTGAAGCATACCCGCTACGGTAAATACGTTTATGCCATCGGCGGCAATATGACCTCGGCCAAAGTCTCCGGCATTAACGTGAACAAGTATCTGGTGATCGTCTATACCATCGCCGGTGCGCTTTCAGGCCTGGCAGGTGTGGTGCTGGCGGCGCGCGTCAGCAGCGGCCAGTCGAGCATGGGGATGTCCTATGAGCTGGACGCCATCGCCGCGGCGGTAATCGGCGGCAGCAGCCTGATGGGCGGCGTCGGGCGTATTACCGGCACGCTGATTGGCGCGGTCATTCTGGGCCTGATCAAAAGCGGATTTACCTTCGTCGGCGTCGACGCCTACGTTCAGGACATTATCAAAGGGATCATTATCGTGGCGGCCGTCGCTATCGATATGCATCGCAACCGCAAAAAACGCTGATTTCTCCCGCTACAGGCCTGCTTGCGCTGAAATCGCGCGCAGGCCTTTTTCTTTCTGAATAAGTTTTCCTGCTGGATACACCCCATTTGCCCGCTTTCCGCCGCGTTATCGCCTCGGTTTTGCTTCGGGTCATCACTTTTATGCACGTCTGGCTCGCAGGGGCTGCACCAGCAGAGTGCAACCGCGGGGCGCCTTTATAGCGACGCACCATTCCCGCTGCTTATTAACTCTTTCCAGGTAATCAGAAAGGCTTATTTTTCGCGTTGTTAGGAATTTTCTGCAGCAGCCTGATCGCGCCTCAAGAAAAAGTGGCCTGCTAATTGCAATTTGTTCTGTAGCAGGCGGCCAGCAGGCCACAAGAACAGATGTTATTGGCATTCGGGGAATGTGACGGAGGCAAGATGAACTTAAGACGACTGAAATACTTTGTGAAAATCGTCGATATTGGCAGTTTGACGCAGGCGGCTGAAGTGCTGCACATTGCGCAACCTGCGCTCAGTCAACAGGTCGCTACGCTGGAGAACGAGCTGGATCAGCAGCTGCTGATTCGCACCAAGCGCGGCGTGACGCCGACCGAAGCCGGTAAAATCCTCTATGCACATGCGCGTACCATTTTGCGGCAGTGCGAACAGGCGCAGACGGCGGTGATCAATGCCGGGCAGATGCTGAGTGGTCAGGTCTCCATCGGCATGGCGCCAGGCACGGCGGCCTCTTCGCTGACCATGCCGCTGCTGCAAACGGTGCGCGAACAGCATCCGGAGATTCTGGTTTATCTGCATGAAAACAGCGGCAGTATGCTTAATGAAAAGGTGATGAACGGCCAGCTTGATATGGCCGTGCTTTACGATCGCGCGCCGACGGCGGGCATCACCAGTCTGCCGCTGATGAAAGAGGAGCTTTATCTGGTCGGCGCCACCGACTGCCCCGGCGGATCGGTAGATTTAGCTGAGGTGGCGCAGATGAGCCTGTTTTTGCCGCGCGACTACAGCGCGGTGCGCAAGCGGGTAGACGAAGCCTTTTCGCTGCGTCGTCTCAGCGCGCGCATTATCGGCGAGATCGAGTCGCTCTCGATGCTGACCGCCGCCGTCGCCAGCGGTACGGGCGTCACGGTGCTGCCGGAATCTGCCGCGCGTGCACTGGTGAGCTCAACTCAGGCCTGGATGGCGCGCATCAACAGTCCGGCGCTTAATCTGCCGCTGTCGCTGAACGTGTCGGCGCGCCTGCCGCTCTCACCCTCTGCGCAGGCGGTAAAAGATATTTTGCTGTCGCTGCTGAATAAACCGATGGCAGAAGAGCGGCCGCTGCTGCTGGTCAGTTAAGGGGTGCTGGCGGTCCTGCGGGGCCGCTTTTGCGCCTTCATACAGGTTATCAGGCAGTGACCGACCTATTTATATAGCAGTTAACCGCCTTAACCGGTTGCTCGCTCATTCCATGAGTCGGTGAAAAGAATATTCCCGTCGCAATGCTTCCAGGTGATTTTCTCGTAGCGTAACAGACCCTTTCAAGGTGCGTCCCTGTCTGCGCGCCGGGATAGAGGTCAGCTTTACGCCTTCAAGAATAATATTGAAATATTCCTGCTCTATACCCGCCTCATTAATCTGGTACATTTTTATTATAGCGGACCTGAGCGTTTTACCCGTGCTTAGCGCGCGAAAAAGCAGCGGCGTCACGCGATCAAATTCTTTCTGAAACATAATGGGCATATGAACGCGCGTTCCCGTTAATCTGCCGGTATTGCCATTTACAGGAATATTAACATTGTGGGTAAATGATTTTAGCTTGATGGCGCCTTCACGGCCTGACACAAGCGACGGCCCCCTCATCGGCGAGCCATTTTCATCTGTTAGCCACAGGTAAGCTGGATTAGACATAAAATTCCCTTTTCAAGTGATTATTTATCGTATTTATCAAACCGTCCAAATAAAACTGGATGAATGACAATAAAGACAATTATCGATATTAGCGTCAGTATGTGCCAATAGTCTGGGAAGAGATAAAGGAACAGAGATGCCCATGCAACTATCCAGACAGGAAATAAAATCTCAGTAAAAAGTATCGATAATAAGCTTTTAAACATGAAAGGCTTCCTTTATAAAGCTGTAAAACCCATCAAAGTCATGATGAAATTGCAATTGATGTTTTGTGATCAGCGTGGAAAGCACAGGTTCAATAAAGTAATACAGCATCTCAACTTCAGCCTGATAGAGTACTGCATAATATTCGGCATCAAGGGCCTTGAGCCGACGGGCGGCAAGGGCGCATTTTTGCTCGGTGCCAAAAAGCTGAAATGCCATAACAATGGTTGGTATTCGTCGCGACAGGCGTTTGATAGCGGTCTGCGATACAATATCAGACGCAGCGAGCGACTGAGCAAGCGTCAGAGATAAGGCAAGACGGGTAGCTCTGCCTGTCGGTATGGAGGTGGCAGCTTCGGTAATTTTTGCATTGGCATGTCGAATGCGATTTGTTTTATTTCCGGCACTGCAGTCGTCAATGATCATTTCAAAATAAAGCTTAAACATATGAGCAATCACATCACGACGGCGAAAAACAGACAAAATCGAGCAGAGCATTCTTTTTTCTTCTGAAATCAATCCACCACAAACATCGTGACAGGCCGGAATCAGGCACGACGCATACCAGCTAGCCCGCTCCACGCCAGAGTAAATATCAGAGCCTATTCCCTTCATTGCCTTCCAGGTGGAGGTCACGCCCTGTTGCGCATAAAGCGCCAGCAGCCTGTCGCTTTGGAACTTCATCTTTAAAACATCTGCAGCCTGCATAAGTATCCCTACTTTTTGTAATGTTATCAGGGTGTGCGTTGAAGCCTCTCCGCTTCAAGCCGCTCTGGCCGCTGCGCTTTCATTTTGTGATCCCGTTAGCGCTTAAGCATTAAAGAAGCTCTCCGGCAGCGCGTATGTCCCTTGCCTTATATTCCCACTGCGCATAAGCATAAATTTTTTATTATTTGTTGATATCAATAAACCTTCTTACCATCGGAAGTAACAATTTCGTAAAGTGAGGTAAATATCGTGAATTTCCAGCAACTTAAAATCATCCGTGAGGCAGCGCGCTGCGAGTTCAATTTGACGGAAGTGGCAAATACGCTATTTACCTCACAGTCAGGCGTCAGCCGTCATATCCGCGATCTGGAAGATGAACTGGGCGTAGAGATTTTTATTCGCCGCGGCAAGCGCCTGCTGGGCATGACGGAGCCGGGTAAGGCGCTGCTGACCATTGCCGAACGCATTCTTGACGAGGCGGGAAAAGTACGCCGGCTGGCGGACGTTTTTACCAATGAAACCAGCGGCATCCTGACGATAGCCACCACGCACACCCAGGCGCGCTACAGCCTGCCGCGCGTCATCAAGGCGTTTCGCCAGCTCTATCCCAACGTGCGGCTTGAGCTTAACCAGGGCTCGCCGCAGGAGATCGTCGCCATGCTGCTGGCAGGCGAAGCGGACGTCGGCATCGCCAGCGAACTGCTGGTAAATAACCCCAGCCTCGCGGCCTTCCCCTGGTTTAGCTGGCATCATGCGCTGCTGGTGCCCCGCGGTCATGAGCTGGCGCAGCAGCAGCCGGTATCGCTCAGCACCCTGAGCCGCTACCCGCTGATTACCTATCGTCAGGGCATCACCGGGCGCTCGCGCGTCGACCGCGCCTTTCAGAGCGCCGGCCTGAAGCCCGATATCGTGCTGAGCGCGCAGGACTCAGACGTGGTGAAAACCTATGTCGAACTGGGGCTGGGCGTCGGCATCCTTGCCGATCAGGCGTGCGACATTCAGCCGGAAGAGGCGCTGGTGCGCATCGACGCGCATCACCTGTTTGACGCCAATACCGTCTGGCTTGGTCTGAAGCGCGGGCAGCTGCAGCGCAACTATGTCTGGCAGTTTATGGAGCTGTGCAACGCCAACCTGTCGCTGGAAGAGATCAAACGCCAGGCGCTCTCCTATCAAAACGAAGAAGAGCCGGCGATCGACTTTCAGATCTAATCCGGCAGCGACTCGACAAGGGCCAGCTGCAGGCCATCCCAGCCTTTGCTGCCGACGGTTTGCAGGGCGGTGGCCGTCAGGTGCGGATTCTCGCCGATGTCGCGCAGATACTGCCGTAGCCCCTGCACGTTTTCATCCGGAGACTGCGAGTCGACGATCCGCCCGCTGCGCACCACATTATCGCCGATAATCACGCTGCCGACGCGCGCCAGCTTGAGCGCCCAGCGCAGGTAGTGCGGATTATTGCGCTTATCGGCATCAATAAAGATCATATCGAAGGGGCCCTGCAGCGTCGGCAAACTCTCCAGCGCTGGTCCCACCCGCAGCTCGACTTTATCCGTCACGCCCGCCTCGGCGAAATTCTCGCGCGCCACCTGCGCATGCTGCGGCGAAAACTCCAGCGTCACGATTTTGCCGTTCTCCGGCAGCGCGCGCGCCAGCCACAGCGTGCTGTAGCCGCCCAGCGTGCCGATCTCCAGAATGCGCGAGGCGTTCATCATGCGCGCCAGCAGGTAGAGCAGTTTCCCCTGGTTGGCCGCGACATCAATCGGCGGCAGACCGGCGGCCGCGTTGCGCGCCAGCGCCGACGAGAGCGCCGCATCCGGTTTCACCAGCGTCTGCGTGAAGTAATCATCGACCGCACGCCACATATGATCGCTCATGGTTATCTCCTTGTTTAAAAACTGAGCATAGCAGCCGTGCGGCATAAAATTTTCTTTCTGCGCGCAAAACTCGCTGTTTGCGGTTTCTGCCCGGCGAGAAAAACATCCTGCGCTGAGGCGACGCGATAGAGTGGAAGAAAACCGATTAAACAGGGGAAGTAAGATGTCGCGTCTTCAACTAAAGGATACCGATCTGCTGCGCCAGCAGGCGCTTTTTGGCGGTTGCTGGCAGGATGCAAATAACGGCGAAACCCTGCCGGTGGTCGATCCCGCCACCCGTGAAACCCTGGCGACCATTCCGGCGCTGGGCCGTGCAGAGACTGAAACGGCTATCGCCTGCGCCGAGGCGGCGCGTATCGCCTGGGGCAGGACGCCGAATGCCAGCCGCGCCGCGCTGCTGGAGAAGTGGCATCAGCTGATCCTCGACAACGCCGACGACCTGGCGACCATCATGACCGCCGAGCAGGGCAAGCCGCTGGCCGAAGCGAAGGGCGAAGTGCTGTACGGTGCCAGCTTTGTCAAATGGTTCGCCGAAGAGGCGCGCCGTATCTATGGCGACACCATTCCGGCGCCGAGCGAGGATCGCCGCATCCTGGTGCTGAAGCAGCCGGTTGGCGTGGCGGCGGCCATCACGCCGTGGAACTTTCCCATCGCCATGATCACCCGCAAAGTCGCGCCTGCGCTGGCGGCGGGCTGCCCGATTATCGTGAAGCCGTCAGAGCTGACGCCGCTGTCGGCGCTGGCGCTGGCGGTGCTGGCGGAGCGCGCCGGCTTGCCAGCCGGCGTGCTGCAGGTGGTGACCGGCCTGCCGACGGAGATTGGCACGGCGCTGACCGGCAGCCGTCTGGTGCGCAAAATCTCCTTCACCGGCTCGACGCGCATCGGCCAGCTGCTGATGCAGCAGAGCGCCGACAGCGTTAAACGTCTGAGCCTGGAGCTGGGCGGCAACGCGCCGTTTATCGTCTTTGATGACGCCGATATCGATATTGCGGTGGCGGGCGTGATGGTCAGCAAATTCCGCAACGCCGGACAGACCTGCGTCTGCGCCAACCGCATTCTGGTGCAGCGCGGCATCTATCCCCGCTTCGTGGCGAAGCTGCTGGAGGCGGTCGCCACGCTCAAGGTCGGCGACGGCTTTGCGCCCGGCAGCACCATCGGCCCGCTGATCAACGACCGCGCAGTAGAGAAAGTTAACGGCCACATCGAGGATGCGCTGGGGCAGGGCGCGGAGCTGCTGACCGGCGGCGCCAGCCACGGCAGCGGCACGTACGTGCAGCCGACGGTGCTTGGCGGGGTCACGACCCAGATGCGTATCGCCCATGAAGAGACGTTCGGGCCGGTAGCGCCGCTGTTTATCTTCGACGAGGAAGAGGAGGCGATCGCGATGGCCAACGATACGCCCTATGGCCTGGGCGCCTACTTCTTCACGGAAAATATTCGCCGCGCATGGCGCGTCGCCGAAGCGCTGGAATTTGGCATGGTCGGTTTTAATACCGGCGCCATCTCTCTGGAGGTCGCCCCGTTCGGCGGCGTAAAATTATCGGGAATAGGCCGGGAAGGGTCGCGCTATGGCATTGAAGAATATCTGGAGCAGAAAACCTTTCATATTGGCAGCCTGAATTAATTCAGCCTTAACATTAAATTTCTGATGCAAGCGTTTTCCGCACCTGCGGCAAACGCTTTTTTATTTTGTGCGCTGTGTCGGGTTTTTATCGTCGCTGGCCATTTTAGTGCAAGTTTCATGCGCAATGCACCACGGCAATGCATGAAATTTGTGAGCCAAATCATTTGTTTATTGGTTCGGCAATTACGCAAAATTTCCGCTTTCAATACGGCAGAAAATTTTTTTGCGCAGTTTTAAACGCATTTTAATTTTTCGGGTGGCTGGCATACTTTCTGCATTACCTTTTGTCATGAGCTTATTCGCGCTGAATATAAGCCCTGCCAGCGCGCTAATTCCATAATGGTTGACGGGTGTAACAAATAAGGATTTATCCATGTTAAGTTTCGACCCTGAAAAAGTTTCGCTTCCTGTCGGCCACTATATTGACGGCCATCACATCCAGACCCAGGGTGCGGCGTTCGCGGTAAAACGCCCGTCGGACGGCAAAGTCTACGCCACGCTGCATGAGGCTGACGCCGCCGACGTCGATCGCGCGGTGCAGGCGGCGCACCAGGCGCTGAAAACCAGCGGCTGGTCGGGCTGCGCGCCGCGCGAACGCGGCCGGGTGCTGCGCCGCTGGGCCGATCTCATCGAGCAGGACAGCCTGCTGGCGCAGCTGGAGGCGCTCGGCTCCACGCGCCCCATCAGCGACGTGGCGCAGCATGAAATTCCGTTTACCGCCGAAGCAATCCGCTTCTACGCCGAGTGCGCCGACAAGTACAGCGGCGATCTCTTTCCTACCCGCGACAGCAGCCTCGGCATGCTGATCGCGGAGCCGTACGGCGTGGTCGGCGCCATTACGCCGTGGAATTTCCCGCTGTCGATGGCCTCCTGGAAGTGCGGCCCGGCGCTGGCGGCGGGCAACGCCGTGGTGCTCAAACCCTCTGAGCTGACGCCGTTCTCCACGGTGCGCATGGCGGAGCTGGCGGTGCAGGCCGGCTTGCCGGCCGGCGTGCTTAACATCGTGCAGGGTAGCGGCGCGGTGACCGGCCACGCGCTGGTGACCCATCCGCTGGTGCGCAAAGTCTCCTTTACCGGCTCGACGCTGACCGGCTCGCGCATCATGAGCGACGTGGCGCAGCACGGCATGAAGCCGGTGACGCTGGAGCTGGGCGGCAAAAGCCCACAGCTGGTATTTGACGACGCGGGCGACATCGAGGTGCTGGCGCAGCGCATTCTGCGCGGCTTTACCGCCAACGGCGGCCAGGCGTGCGTGGCGGGCACCCGCCTGATTGTGCAGCGCGCGATTGCCGCGCCGCTGCTCGATCGCCTCGCTGCCTTATGCCGCAGCGTGAGGCCTGGCGTCACCTGGCATGGCGACAGCCGCTACGCGCCGCTGATCGACGAGCGGCAGGGACAAAAAGTCGCGTCGGTGGTGGCCGCCGCGAAAGCGCAGGGCGCGGAAGTGCTGGTGGGCGGCGAGCGTTTCGCCGACACCCGCGACGGCTGGTTCTGGCAGCCCACGCTGCTGTGCGGCGTGGCGCAGGATAACCCGGCGGTGCAGCAGGAGATATTTGGCCCGGTGCTGACGGTGCAGACCTTCGACGAGGAAGAAGAGGGGCTACGGCTGGCGGCGCATGAGATTTACGGCCTGTGCGCGGGCGTGCATACCCTGAGCCTGCCGCGCGCGATGCGCGCCATACGCGCTATCGAGGCGGGCACCGTGTGGGTCAACCGCTACGGCCGCTCCGGCGATTTCATCATTCCCACCGGCGGCTTTCTCGGATCCGGCATCGGCAAAGATTTGGGGCGGCAGGCGTTTCAGGCCTGCCAGCGCCAGAAAAGCGTACTTATCGATTTTTAACCTTTCCTGATCAACACGAGGTCGCGTCATGGCACTGTTTAAACCGAAATTCATCACCTTTGACTGTTACGGCACGCTGATTAACTTCGACATGGCAGGCGCAGCGGCGCGCTGCTTTAGCGATCGCGTGGCGGCAGAAGAGGTGCAGGCCTTTACTACCGATTTCGCCCGCTATCGCCTGGATGAAGTGCTGGGCGCCTGGAAGCCCTATTACGACGTGGTGAGCAATGCGATACAGCGCACCTGCAAAAAGTGGGGCGTCGCATGGGATAAGGCGGATAGCGACTATATCTACACCGACTGCGCCACCTGGGGCCCGCACCCCGACGTGCCGGCCGGGCTGGCGAAGCTGGCGACCGAGTTCCCGCTGGTGCTGCTCAGCAACTCGATGAAGGATCTGCTGCCGCACCATATTCCGCGACTGGGCGCGCCGATCCATCTGGCGATTACCGCCGAAGAGGTGGGCGCCTACAAACCGCAGATGAAAGGCTTTGAATATATGCTGCAGAAGCTTAACTGTCGGCCGGAAGAGATCCTGCACGTCTCCTCCAGCTTCCGCTACGACCTGATGACGGCGCACGATCTCGGCATCACCCATAAAGCCTGGGTAAATCGCGGTCATGAACCGGCTAACCCTTACTACGGCTATACCGAAATCCCTGACATCGGCGGACTGCCCGCCCTGGTCGGACTCTGAGGATCGCGCTATGAAACTCGAATCGTTCTGGCAGGCCACCGCGCCGCCGTTTCAGGGCGCGGCGGCAGGCTCGCTGCCGTCGCACGCCGATGTGGTGGTGATCGGCGGCGGTTTTACCGGCGTCTCGGCGGCGCTGAGCCTGGCGCGCAGCGGCCTCGACGTGGTGCTGCTTGAGAGCGGCGAGGTGATGAGCCAGGCCTCGGCGCGCAACGGCGGCCACTGCAATACCGGCGTGGCGCAGAACTTCGCCTCGCTGGTGGCGAGCCAGGGCATAGAGAAAGCGACGCGCTTCTACCGCGCCTATGACGATGCGGTGAGCTACGTCGAACAGCTGGTGCGCAACGAGCAGATCGACTGCGATTTTCGCCTGTGCGGCAAGCTCAAGCTCGCCAGCAAGGCGTCCCATTTCGCCGGGCTGCGCGAGGCCTGGGAATTGATGCGCCGCACCGTGGACCCCGAGATCGAGCTCATCGGCAAAGATGACATTCGCCGCGAAGTCGACAGCGACGCCTTTCACGGCGGGCTGCTGCAACAGCGCGGCGGCCAGATGCATATGGGCAAATTCGGCATCGGCCTGGCGGAAGCGGCGGCGCGCAGCGGGGCGAAAATTTTCCCGCACCACGCGGTGACGGGCTTAACCCGCCTTGACGGCTATCGCCACCGGGTGCAGACCGCCAGAGGCGAAATCCTCGCCGATAAAGTGCTGATGGCGACCGGCTGCTCCAACGTCGGGCCGTTCCGCTGGTTCCAGCGCCGCATCGTGCCAGTGGGCAGCTTTATCGTGGTGACGGCGCCGCTGGGCGACGCGCTGATCCGCCAGGTGCTGCCGCAGGATCGCACCTACGTTACCTCGCTCAACCTCGGCAACTACTTCCGCACCACCGCCGACCGTCGGCTGGTATTTGGTGGCCGCGCGCGCTTCGCGGTCAGCAATCCTACCTCCGATTCGCGCAGCGGTGAAATTCTGCAGGGAACGCTGGCCAGCCTCTTTCCGCCGCTGGCGCAGGCGGGCATCGACTACTGCTGGGGCGGCATGGTGGATATGTCCGCCGATCGGCTGCCGCACGCGGGCGAGCATGATGGGGTCTTCTACTCCATGGGCTACAGCGGACACGGTACCCAGATGTCGGTGTGGATGGGTGCGGTGATGGCGGATCTCATCGCTGAAAAAAGCAACCGCAACCCCTGGCAGCGCGACGCCTGGCCCGCACTGCCAGGCTATCACGGCAAGCCATGGTTTTTGCCGCTGGCCGGACTCTATTACAAAGCCAAAGATCGCTTCTCTTGATGCTTGCATTCCAGGGGCTGAACCTTAAATGAGGGTACGCAGATGAGTCAAAATGATAATAATGCGCTGACGCGCATGCTGACCGAAGGCACGCTGTCGCGCCGCGGCCTGATGAAAATGCTCTCCGCCGGGGCGGTGATGAGCAGCGGCATTATCGGCTTTCCACAGCTGGGCTTCGCCGCCGACACGCCGGTGAAAGGCGGCAAAATTCGCGCCGCCATGGCCAATGCCTCTGCCACCGATACCCTGGATCCCGCCAAAGCCAACAACAGCGGCGACTATACCCGCCAGTGTATGTTCTACAACGGCCTGACCGAACTGAATAAAGATCTCAAAGCGCTGCCGGCGCTGGCCGCGTCGCTCGACTCCGGCGACGGCGTCACTTGGCAGATCAAGCTGCGCAGCGGGGTGACCTTCCACGACGGCAAGCCGCTGACCGCGAAAGATGTGGTCTACTCGCTGAGCCGTCATAAAGACGCGGCGGTCGCCTCGAACGCCTTTAAAATTGCCGAGCAGTTCAAGACCATCAGCGCCGTTAACGACAACGAAGTGCAGCTGGTGCTGAGCCAGGCGAACTTCGATCTGCCCTATATCCTCGCCGCACCGCCGTTTTTGATCGTGCAGGATGGCACCAAAGACTTTACCAAAGGCATCGGCACCGGGCCTTACGTCTGCAAAGAGTTTACCCCGGGCGTGCGCTCGGTCGGCACGAAAAACCCCCACTACTTTAAGCCGGACCTGCCGCATCTTGACGAGGTAGAGCTGCTGGGCGTCACCGACCAGGCGGCGCGCGTCAACGCGCTGATGTCGGGCGACCTGCATATCGTCTCGACCCTGAGCGCCAACGACTGCAAGCGCATTAAGGCCACCAGCGATTTCGGCGTGCTGGAGAGCAAGTCGGGCATGTACACCAACCTGATTGTGCGCACCGATATCAAGCCCGGCAGCAACGAAGATTTTGTGCTGGCGCTGAAATATCTGCAGCCGCGCGAGATGCTGGTAAAAACCGTGCTGCAGGGCTACGGCGACGTCAGCAACGATACGCCGGTGCCGCCCTGGCATCCTCTCTACAACGCCGAGCTGAAGCCGCGGCCGCTTGACGTGGAGAAGGCGAAATTCCACATCGGGAAGGCAGGGATGACGGGCGCAACGGTCGAAATTATCACCACGCCGAACATCGAAGGCGCGGTCGAGGGCGGCCAGATGATCCAGCAGATGGCGCGCAACGCGGGCCTCAACATCAAGGTGCGCCGTGTGCCCTATGACGGCTACTGGTCGACGCACTGGACCAAGGATCCGGTGGGCTACGGCTCCATCAACCCACGCCCGACGCTCGATATGCTTTTCTCGCAGTTCTACCTTTCCGGCGCGCCCAACAACGAGTCGGGCTGGAAGAACGCGCAGTTCGACCAGCTGGTGGTGGCGGCGCGCGGGGAGCGGGATCAGGCGAAGCGCAAGCAGATGTACGGCGATATGCAGAAGCTGATCTACGACCACTGCGGCACCATTATCCCGACCTTTATCAGCTCCACCGACGGCTACAGCAAAAAGGTGAAGGGCGTCGAAGCCTGGCCATCCGGCATGATGATGGGCTATCGCTTTCACGAGTTTGCCTGGCTGTCCGCTTAACCCTCTCTTTACAGGAGAACGCCGATGAACCGATACATGCTGTTCCTGATCGCCCGACGCACCGGCGCTGGCCTCCTGACGTTGCTGATCGTCTCGGCGGTGGTGTTCTTTATCACCAGCCTGCTGCCGGGCGACGCGGCGCAGATGATCCTGGGGCAAAACGCCACGCCGGAGACGGTGGCGGCGCTGCGCGCCCAGCTTGGGCTGGATCAGCCGCTGCTGCTGCGCTATTTCAGCTGGCTGGGCGGCATGCTGCAGGGCGACTTCGGCACCTCGTTCGCCAGCCACCTGCCGGTGATGCAGCTGGTGGCGCAGCGTATTCCCGCTACCTTTGAGCTGGCGGCGATCACCACGCTGATCTGCGTGCCGCTGGCGCTGCTGATTGGCATTACCGCGGCGATGGCGCGCGGCTCGCTGCTTGACCGTGCGCTGGTGGTCAGCACGATGGCGATGGTGGCGGTGCCGGAGTTCCTGGTGGCGACGGTAGCGGTGCTGATCTTCGCCGTGAAGCTGCACTGGGTGTCGGCCATGTCCTTCGGCTCGCCTAATATGGATCTGGTCAGCTATCTGAAAGCCTACGCGCTGCCGGTGCTGACGCTCTGCTGCGTGCTGGTGGCGCAGATGGCGCGCATGACGCGCGCCGCCATTATCAACCAGCTCGACAGCCCTTATCTGGAGATGGCGCTGCTGAAAGGCGTTTCGCCGCTGCGCGCCGTGCTGCGCCACGCCTTGCCTAACGCGGTCGGCCCTATCGCCAACGCCATTTCGCTCAGCCTCTCCTATCTGTTCGGCGGCGTCATCATTATCGAAACCATCTTCAGCTATCCCGGCCTCGCCAGCCAGCTGGTGGACGCGGTCAGCAACCGCGATCTGCCGGTGGTGCAGTTCTGCGTGATGCTGTTCGCCGGCTGCTATCTGCTGCTGCTGCTGCTGGCCGACGTGCTCACCATCGCCTTCAACCCGAAATGGAGAAGCGCATGAATACCTTACTTCCCGTTCGTTTCTTTCAGTCGCTGTCGATCTCCGGGCGGCTCGGCCTGACGGTCTCCCTTTTCTGGCTGCTGATGGCGCTGTTCGGCAACCAGCTGGCGCCGCACAACGTCGAAGATATCGGCGGCGGCCCGCTGTTCGGCGGCTTTACCGCCGATAACTGGCTCGGCACTGACGGGCTGGGGCGCGATATTCTCAGCCGAATTCTCTACGGCGCGAAGTTCTCTATCGGCCTGGCGCTGGGCGCGGCGATCGGCGCCAGCCTGATCGGCACGCTGCTGGCGCTGCTGGCGGCGGTGACCGGCCGCTGGCTGGAGGAGATCCTCGGCCGCGTCAACGACGCCATGCTGGTGCTGCCGGGCAAGGTGCTGTCGCTGATGATCGTGGCGGTGTTTGGCTCGTCGCTGCCGATGCTGCTGCTCACCGCCATCTTTACCTACTGGCCGGGCGCGTTCCGTATCGCCTTCGCCATGGCGGGCAGCCTGCGCAATATGGACTACGTACGCGCCTCGCGGCTGCGCGGCGAAAGCCGCTGGTATATCGCCATCCATGACATTCTGCCCAATATGGTGCACCCGATGCTGGCAGATTTCGGCCTGCGCTTCGTCTATATCGTGCTGCTGCTGAGCGGCCTGAGCTTTCTCGGCCTCGGCGTCCAGCCGCCCTATGCCGACTGGGGCACGCTGGTGCGCGAAAACATTCAGGGGCTGTTTGACGGCTCGCCGGCGGTGCTGATGCCTGCGCTGGCGATTGCCAGCCTGACCATCGGCGCCAACCTGTTTATCGACAGCCTCCAGCAGATGCGTCCGCTGACGCTGGCGAAGGAGGGCGTATGAACGTGATGCCGCATACTGCAATGCCAGCCATCTCGGTGGAAAAGCTGCGCGTCACGGCGCAGAGCGACAAGGGAGATGCGATCGACCTGGTGTCGGATATCCGTTTTACCGTGCAGAAAGGGGAAGTGCTCGCCCTGATTGGCGAATCGGGATCGGGAAAAACCACCATCGCCATGGCGCTGATGGGCTATGCCCGTCCCGGCTGCCGCATCGCCGAGGGCAATATTCACGTGGCGGGCGTCGACGTGAACAGTCTGAACCCGCAGCAGCTGCGCGCCTTTCGCGGCAACAAGGTCGCCTATATCGCCCAGAGCGCCGCCGCCTCGTTTAACCCCGGCATGAAGATCATCGATCAGGTGATCGAGCCGGTGGTGATCCACGGCACCATGACGCGCCAGGCGGCGAAAGCCAAAGCGGTGGCGCTGTTCCGCGAGCTGGCGCTGCCCAGTCCCGACACCATCGGCGACCGCTGGCCGCATCAGGTCTCCGGCGGGCAGCTGCAGCGCCTGATGACCGCGATGGCGCTGATTGGCGATCCCGATGTGGTGATCCTCGACGAGCCGACTACCGCGCTCGACGTCACGACCCAGGTGGAAGTGCTGAAGGCGTTTCGTCGCGTGGTGGCGCAGCGCGGCGTCACCGCCATCTACGTCAGCCACGATCTGGCGGTGGTGGCGCAGATGGCGGACCGCATTCTGGTGCTGCTGCGCGGCCAGATCGCCGAGTACGGCACCACCGAACGGCTGATCGGCGCGCCGCAGGCGGACTACACGCGGCTGCTGATGGACGCGGCGCGGCAGCAAGAGCGCCCCAGCCCGTGGCGCGCGGCGAGCGGCGAGCGGCAGCCGCTGCTGGAGGTGCGCGATCTTTCCGCCGGCTACGGCCCGCGCGGCAGCGACGGCCAGCCGAAAATCCGCATTCTCGAAGATATCAATCTCCAGCTGTGGAAAGGGCAGGCGATCGGCATTATCGGCGAGTCGGGATCGGGTAAAACCACCCTGGCGCACGCTATCGCCGGGCTCAACGCCCCCTGTCACGGCCATATGCTGTTTAACGGCCACTATATTGCTGGCGATATGCATAAGCGGCCTGACAACGAGCTGCGCCGCATTCAGTATGTGTTTCAGATGGCGGACACCGCGCTCAATCCGGCGCACAGCGTCGAGCGCATCCTGTCGCGGCCGCTGGCGCTGTTTCACGGCCTGCGCGGCCAGGCGCTGACCCAGCGGCTGCACCAGCTGCTCGATCTGGTGAAGCTGCCGCGTAGCGTGCTGTGGCGGCGGCCCTGGGCCCTCTCCGGCGGGCAGAAGCAGCGCGTTAATCTGGCGCGCGCGCTGGCGGCGGAGCCGGATCTGATCCTGTGCGACGAAGTGACCTCGGCGCTCGACACCGTGGTCGCGGCGGCGGTGCTGGATCTTATCAGCGAGCTGCGGCGCGAGCTGGGCCTGTCGGTGCTGTTTATCAGCCACGATATGCACGCGGTGCGCGCGGTGTGCGACAACATCGTGGTGATGAAGTCGGGACGCATCGTCACCCAGCTGGCGCGGGAAGATTACGACAAGCCCACCAGCGAGCTCTACTTCGAGCGGCTGAAGCGCGCGGTGCCGGAGCTGCGTCAGGGGTGGCTGGATGAGCACGAAGAGATTCTTAAGGCGGAATAGCGCAGGGCGCGCCTGCCTGCCATTCTCTCAGCGGACCGCGAAACCGGCTGCGCCGCTCGCCGATCCCACACGCTATCGCGCCGCCACAGAGCAGAAGGCGGCGCGCCTGAAATGCCTGGCATGATGTAAGGAGCAACGCATGACCACAACTTTTCGCGCCATGAACGCGCACGATATCGAACCCTGCTACGCCATGACGCAGCAGCTGAAGTGGCCGCACCGCCGCGAGGACTGGCAGCAGGCGATGACCTTCGGCGAGGGCGTGGTAATAGAGGAGCAGGGCAGACTGCTCGGCAGCGCCATCCTCTGGCGCTGGGGCGAACGCGCCGCCACTATCGGGCTGGTGATTGTCGATAGCCAGCAGCAGGGGCGCGGCCTGGGCAAACAGCTGATGCTGACCCTGCTGGAAAAAGTGCCCGACTATAACGTGCGGCTGCACGCCACCGAGATGGGCAAAGGGCTCTATGAAAAGCTCGGCTTTGTGACGACCGGGCAGATTTTCCAGCATCAGACGCGGGCGCTGGAGGCGGTGCCGCCCGTGGCTATCCCGACAGGATTAACGCTGCGCCGCGCGCAGGCGCAGGACGCGGCGATCCTCACCGCCCTCGACCAGCAGGCGCACGGCATGCTGCGTCCACGGCTGATCGACCACCTGATTAACCAGCATCAGACGGTGCTGCTGGAGGATGCGCAGGGTGACGTCCGCGGCTTCGCCAGCCTGCGCCGCTTCGGCCACGGCTGGGCCATTGGGCCGGCGATCGCGCAGGATTTTCCGACGGCGCAGGCGCTGGTCGCCTCGCTGATGCAGGGGCTGCGCGGCGAATTTGTCCGCATCGACACCGACGCCGCGCTGCCGCTGGCTCCCTGGCTCGCCACGCTCGGCCTGGCGCAGGTAGATAACCCCACCACCATGGTGCGCGGCACGCCCTGGACGCCGCCAGCGGGCGCGATGCAGGCGTTCGGCCTGATGACCCAGGCGATGGCCTGATGCATATCCTCTATAAATCGGATCCCCAGCGCGGCGCATTCTGGCAACAGTGGCTGGCGCAGCACGCGCCCGATATTCAGCTGCATCTCTGGCCCGACATCGGCGATCCGCTGGATGTGGAGATACTGATCGCCTGGCAGCCGCCGGAGAGGCTGCTGGAAACCTTTCCCAACCTGAAAGCGCTGCTGTCGGTGGGCGCGGGCGCGGACCAGTTCGATCTCGCCGCCTTGCCGCCCGACCTGCCGGTGGTGCGCATGATTGAGCCGGGGCTGACGCAGGGCATGGTGGAGTACGTGACCTTTGCGGTGCTCGGCATCCATCGCGATATGGTGCGCTACCTGCATCAGCAGCGTGACGCACGCTGGCAGGCGCACAGCGTCACGCCCGCCGCCGCGCGCCGGGTCGGCGTGATGGGGCTGGGCGAGCTGGGCCAGGCGGCGCTGCGCCAGCTGGTCTCGCTCGGCTTTGACTGCGCAGGCTGGAGCCGCACGCCGCGTCAGCTTGACGGCGTGCGGTGCTTTCACGGCGCCGCGCAGCAGGGGGAGTTCCTGACGCGCTGCGACATTCTGGTCTGCCTGCTGCCGTTAACGGCGGAGACGCGCGGCCTGCTTAACCGCGATCTCTTTGCGCAGCTGCCGCCCGGCGCGGCGCTGGTGCAGGCGGGACGCGGCGCGCAGCTTAATCATGCCGATCTGCTGGCGGCGCTCGACGGCGGCCAGCTCGGCGCGGCGGTGATTGACGTCACCGATCCCGAACCGCTGCCGCCGTCGCATCCTTTGTGGCGTCATCCCGCCATCTGGCTGACGCCGCACATCGCCAGCCAGACGCAAAACGAGAGCGCCGTCGCCGCGCTGCTGGAGAATCTGCGTCGCTATCAGCGCGGCGAGCCCATGACTGGTCTGATCGACCGTGCACGAGGGTATTAATGGACATTGACGCACTTATCGCGCTGCGGCGCGATCTGCATGCCCACCCGGAGCTGGGCTATCAGGAGAGGCGCACCAGCGACATCGTGGCGCGCTTTCTGCATCAGCTGGGGCTGGAGGTTCATCGCGGCATCGGCCAGACCGGCGTGGTCGGCGTGCTGAGGCGCGGCGACAGTGCGCGCGTTATTGGCCTGCGCGCCGATATGGACGCGCTGCCGATGCAGGATCAGGGCGATGCCCCCTGGAAAAGCGGGGCGGAAAACCTCTGCCACGCCTGCGGCCACGACGGCCATACCGTGATGCTGCTCGGCGCGGCGCAGCAGCTGGCCGACGCCGAGGATCTCAGCGGCACCCTCTGCTTTATCTTTCAACCGGCGGAAGAGGGGCTGGCGGGCGCGAAGGCGATGATCGACGACGGCCTGTTCAGCCGCTTCCCCTGCGACGCGGTCTACGCGCTGCACAACTGGCCGGAACTGCCGCTCGGTGAGGTGCAGACGCGGCCCGGCGCGATCATGGCGGCGGCGGATCGCTTCGATATTACCGTGAAGGGCGGCGGCGGCCATGCCGCGCAGCCGCATCTGACGCGCGACACGCTGCTGGCCGCCAGCGAGCTGGTGGTGCAGCTTAATACGCTGGTGGCGCGCGCCATCGATCCCTGCGAGGCGGCGCTGCTGAGCGTGACGCGCATACAGGGCGGCTTTTCGCACAATATGATCCCGGCGGAAGCGTCAATAACCGGCACGGTGCGCACCTTTAGCCCGGCGGCGCAGGAGAGGCTTGAAGCGCGGCTGCGCGAGATGGCGCGCCACGTCACCGCCGCGCACGGGCTGGAAGCCGAGGTCAGCTATCTACGCTACTACCCGGCGACCATCAACAGCGACGCTGAAGCGATGCTGGCGCTGGAGGCGCTCGGCGAGGCGGGCTTTACCGCCAGCGTCGCGCGACAGCCCGCGCTGACCTCGGAGGATTTCGCCTTTATGCTACAGGCGAAGCCTGGCGCCTATCTTTGGATCGGCTCCGCGCCTTCTCGGCCGCTGCACCACTCCGCCTACGACTTTAATGACGCGCTCATCCCTTATGGTGTGCGCGCCTGGACAGCGCTCGCCCGACGCGCGCTGCGTTAAGAAATTTCCCTGCTGAAAGGGCACGCATTTTGACAGGATATGCCGCAGCACTACCCATAACGGCAGCATGCGAAACCAGTGGGTTGCGATACTTGAGCCAACCGAACGTTACGTGGATGAGGGTTTAAAATGCAGAATATCATGGCCGAACAACAGACCTATTCAGACAACAGTTTGCTGCTGGACGCGCGCGAGCAGAATGTGCCTCGCGGGGTGGTCACCGCGCACCCGCTGGTGATTGAGCGGGCAAAAGGCAGCGAAGTCTGGGACGTCGAGGGCAACCGCTATCTCGACTTCGTCGGCGGTATCGGCGTGCTCAACGTCGGGCACAACCATCCGGCGGTGGTCAATGCGGTAACGCGTCAGCTGGGCCTGGTCTCCCACGCCTGTTTCCAGGTGGTGGCCTACCCGGGCTACATCGAGCTGGCGCAGCGCCTTAACCGGCTGGTGGGCGGTGGCGAGGCGTACAAAAGCGTCTTCTTTACCAGCGGCGCAGAGGCGGTAGAGAACGCGATCAAAATTGCCCGCTCGCACACCAACCGCTCCGGCGTCATTGCTTTCGACGGCGCATTCCACGGCCGCACGCTGCTTGGCGTCACGCTAACCGGTATGAGCCAGCCCTATAAGCAGAATTTTGGCCCGTTCCCGGCGGATATCTATCGCCTGCCGTTTCCTAATCCGCTGCACGGCGTAACGGAGGTGGATTGCCTGAAGGCGCTGGAACAGCTTTTCGCCGTGCAGATCGCGCCGGAGCGCGTGGCGGCGATCATTATCGAACCGGTGCAGGGCGACGGCGGCTTCCTGCCAGCCGGACCGGCGTTTATGCAGGCGCTGCGCCGCATTACCGAGCAGCACGGCATCGTGCTGATCTGCGATGAGGTGCAGACCGGCTTTGGCCGCACCGGCAAGATGTTCGCCTTCCAGCACCTGAATATCAAACCCGATCTGGTCACGGTGGCGAAAAGCCTCGGCGGCGGTTTGCCGATCTCCGGCGTGGTGGGCAAGGCGGCGATCATGGATGCGCCGACGCCGGGCGGCCTGGGCGGCACCTACGGCGGCAACGCGCTGGGCTGCGCGGCGGCGCTGGCGGTGCTCGATCTGCTGGAGCACGACAACCTGCTGGCGCGGGCGAATGTGCTGGGCGAACAGCTGCTGGCGCGGCTGCAGCTGCTGGCGGAGAAGTACGCCTGCATCGGTGACGTGCGCGGCCTCGGCTTTATGCTGGCGGTGGAGATCCTCGATTTTGAAACCGGCAAGCCGGACGCCGCGCTGACGCAGAAGATCCTCGACAGCGCCTGTCAGGAAGGGCTGCTGCTGATCAAATGCGGCGTTCAGCGCAATGTGGTGCGCTTCCTGGCGCCGCTGGTTACCACCGATTCACAGCTGGAGGAGGCGCTGCATATTTTCGATATTGCGCTGGCGCGCGCTACCGGTCGTCTGGGCTGACGCTATCTTCCTCATTGATATTGCTGGAATAATTATAATTTTTACTGATGGATAACGCGCGCGTTACCGCTGGCGCTGGCGGCGCAAAGCGTGTTATACCATCAGCACGTCCTGCACAATTGGTTAACAATGAGGGGTGGTATGAACGGCTTAATGAAACTTGACCGCATCGACATCAACATCCTGGTGCAACTGCAAAAAGATGGCCGTATCAGCAACGTTAATCTCGCCGATGCCGTGGGACTTTCGCCCAGCCCCTGCCTGCAGCGCGTCAAGCGCCTTGAGCAGGCGGGCTTTATCACCGGCTACGAAGCCCATATCAATCTCACCAAAATCACCGACTCGGTCACGGTCTTTACCGAAGTGACGCTCTCCGGCCATCGTCGCGAAGATTTTATGAAGTTTGAGAGCGCGCTGCGCGACGTGGACGAGCTGATGGAGTGCCATCTGATTACCGGCGGCTACGACTATCTGCTGCGTTTTATCACCCGCAGCATTGAGCACTATCAGGAAGTGATAGAAAAGATGCTGGATGCGCAAATCGGCATCGACAAATACTTCAGCTATATCGTGATCAAATCGCCGGTCATGAAGAGCAGCGTGCCGCTGCGCTCTCTGATTACCCGTCAGAATGATGTGCTGGGGGCGCTGTAGCTTTCAACGCGTGCTGGCTGAAATGGGATTAACCGTCTCTGACCTGGTACGCATCACCCTGACTAAGGTCGCCAAAGAAAAGGCGCTGCCTTTTGCTATGCGCATTCCCAATGACATCACAGCCAGCAGTATCGAAGCGAGTGAGCAAGGGAAAGGCGTGAAAAAAGCGAAAGATGAAAAGGATCTGTTTGACCAGTCAGGCATTTAGCAGGGCATCGCGACGAGAAGGAAACCTCATGGATAAGCAAAGGGAAATTGCCTACTCAAGCCAGTTCTACAAAGACGGAAGGGCAACTATAACGGCTACAGAGATGCGCATATTGAACCCGACTGGCTACTGATCGACAAAATCACAAATGAGCGAGTCAGGTTCGAAAGAACCGGCACGCACGCCGACCTGTTTTAACAAAGCGCCTCTCTCTGTTCAGCTCCGCAATGGGGCCTTATTAAGCCCGCAGCCAGCCTCTTTCACGCAGCATAAAATTTCTTTTCTACTCTTTTTTCACCGCATTTGACCGGTTCACCGCGTCTCTTCAGCCGCGTCGGCTGATGCCGCGCGCTTACTATAAGCCCATGTCGCCACAAGGAGTTATTTATGACCGCACCGATCATTGCCGACCATCTCTGGCAGCGCGACGATTTTACCCTTTCAACTAAACGAACGCGGCTGGATATGGACTGGATCCACCTCCAGCTTGCCGAGCGGTCTTACTGGGCGAAAGGGCAAACGCGCGCCGCCACCGAGCGGGCAATCGCCGCATCGCTGCCCTTCGGGCTCTATCACGTTGACGCGCAAATCGGTTTTGGTCGCCTGATTACCGACTACACCCGCTTCGGCTGGCTGTGCGACGTGATTATCGATGAGGCGTGGCGCGGACATGGCCTGGGCAGCTGGCTGGCAAGCTGCGTGCGCGAGCATCCGGAGCTGGCCACGGTGCGGCGCTGGATGCTGTCGACAAACGATGCCCATCAGCTCTACCAGCGGCTTGGCTGGCGCGTGGTGCAGGAGCCGCACAAGCTGATGGAATTCCCTCCCTCCTGACTCTGGAGTGACACAGATGCGTTACCGCGTTGGCGTGGATATTGGCGGATCCTTTACCGATTTCGCCGTGCTGGATCGGCAAACCAATCAGATCCATACCCTGAAAGTGCTGTCGCGGCCCGATGCGCCGGGCAGCGAAATTCTCACCGGACTGGCGCAGTTCGCCGAGCGCGATGGCCTGGATCCGGCAGAGATTGGCTACTTTACCCACGGCACCACGGTCGGCATCAACGCGGTGATCCAGCGGCGCGGCGTCCGGCTGGCGCTGTTCGCCACCGCCGGCTTTTGCGACGTGCTGGAGCTGGCGCGGCTGAAAATTCCCCATATCCACGATCTCTTCTCTCGCCGGCCCGCGCCGCTGATTAGCCGCGACCGCGTCTTCGCCATTCACGAGCGCACCGACCGCGACGGCAAGGTGCTGCAGCCTGTGGATCGCGGTAGCGTGCTGGCCGCTATTGAGGGCGCGCGCGCGGCAGGCTGTCAGGGCATTGTGGTGGCGCTGCTGCACAGCTATCGCAACCGGTGCAATGAGGCGGCGGTGAAGGCGATCGTCGAAGAGGTCGCGCCCGACCTGCTGACCTCCTGCTCCGCCGATATCTGGCCGATTATCCGCGAATATGAGCGCACCATCACCGCCACCATCAACGCCTACGTGCAGCCGATGGTGATTAACTATCTGGAGAAGTTTGAAGGCGCGCTGCGCGCCAGAGGCGTGACCACGCCGCCGCGCATCACCAAATCCAACGGCGGCGTGATGGGCGTCGAGCAGGCGAAGCGCGAATGCGTGCAGATGGTGCTCTCCGGCACCGCCTCGGGCGTGATTGGCGGCAGCTATCTCGCCAGCGCCTGCGGCTTCGACCGCATCCTGAGCCTGGATATCGGCGGCACCAGCGCCGATGTGGCGGTGATCGTTAACGGTGAGGTGGCGCAGGGCAACGGCGAGATCATCGGCGACTTCCCGATCTATATCCCGTCGGTGGCGGTGACTTCTGTCGGGCAGGGCGGCGGCTCGCTGGCGTGGATCGACGAGCAGGGCGTGATGCAGATGGGGCCGGAGAGCGCCGGTTCGCTGCCCGGCCCGGTCTGCTTCCAGCGCGGCGGCACCCAGCCGACCGCCACCGACGCGTTCGCCGCCTGCGGCATGATCGGCCATGGCGATCTCGGCTACCACGCCGTGCAGGTGGATGTCGCCGCTGCGCGCGCCGCCTGGCAGCCGCTGGCCGATCGCCTGGGCGTCTCGGTAGAGCAAACCGCCGAAACCGCCATCGAACTGGCGATCTCCAGCATGTACGGCGACACCAGCGGCCTGCTGTCGCGCTTCGGCCTCGATCCGCGCGAGTTCTGGTTTCTCGCCTTCGGCGGCGCCGGGCCGATGATGGGCTGTTTTCTGGCGCGCGAACTCAATATGAAAGGCGTTATCGTGCCGCCAACGCCGGGCGTGCTCTCGGCGCTGGGCGGGCTGGTGGCGGATATCCGCAACGACTTTATCCGCACGCTGTATGGCGATCTCAACGCGCAGCTGGCGGACCGGCTCGCCTCCGAAGCGGAGAGCCTGAGCCAGCGGGCGCAGGACTGGCTGGCGGCCGAGCACGGCAAGGCGCTGCCTTTTACGCTGCAGTTCAGCGCCGATATGCGCTATCGCGGCCAGTCGTTCGAAATCGACGTCCCGCTGGAGGCGGCGTGGCTGGCGAGCGCCGACGTGGCGGCGCTGCACGCGGCGTTCGACCAGCAGCATCACCTGCTGTTTGGCCACAGCGACGCCGCCGCGCCGGTGCAGCTTATCAACCTGCGGCTGGTTATCGCCTCGCCCACGCCGAAGCCCGCGCTGAATCGTCCTGCGGCGGCCAGCGGGCCGGTGCAGGTGGCGAAGCAGGTTCAGGCGTGGATAGACGGTGCCTTTCATCAGGTCGATCTGGTGCTGCGCGCGACGCTGCGTCCCGGCCATCGGCTGCGCGGGCCGGTTATCGTGGCGCAGGACGACTGCACCACCTGCGTGCCGCCGCGCATGCAGGTTGAGGTGGACAGCTTCGGCAATCTGTTAATTACCCCGCTGAGCGAGGAGACGTAATCGTGGCTATCGACGGACGTAATCTGCAAATACTCGCCAACTACTGCGCGGCGGCGGCCGACGCCATGGCCTTTACCCTGATGCGCACCGCGCACTCCACCTTTGTGAAGGAGACGGAGGATTTCTCCTGCCAAATCGTCAGCCGGGACGGGCTGGCGTTCGCCTCGCCGCGCAGCTTTGGCGCGCCCTGGTACAGCGGCATCGACTATGCGCCGGTGCTGACGCTGATCGACCACTACGACGAAGGCGACATCTGCATTACCAACGACGCCTATGCGGGCAACGTCGCCACCCATTCGCCCGATATTCATATCTGGAAGCCGGTCTTTTACCACGGCGAAATCCTCTGCTTTGTGGTCGGTCATATCCACAATACCGATATCGGCGGCGCGGTACCTGCCTCGCTGTCGCGCTCGCTGACCGATATCGTGCAGGAAGGCATTCGCATCCCGCCGCTGAAAATCATGCGCAACGGCGAGCTAAACGAGGATGTGGCGCGCATTTTGCGGCTTAACGTGCGCGTGCCGGAACAGAACTGGGGCGACTTTAATGCACAAATCGCCTCGGTCAACATCGGCGAACGCAAGATCCACGAGATTGTCGCTCGCTTCGGCGCGGCGGATTTCCTGCAGGGCGTCGAAGGCATCCTCGACTACGCCGAACAGCAGGCGCGCGCCATTATCCGCACCATTCCCGACGGCGAATATGTCTACGCCGATTACGCCGATGAAGATGGCGAAGGCGGCTATCCCTGCCGCATCGTCGTTACGCTGCGGGTGCGCGAAGAGACGCTGGAGCTGGACTATACCGGCAGCGATCCGCAGCTCGCCTCGTCGCTGAATATGCCGACCGGCGGGCGCGAGCGCCATCCGCTGGCGCTGGTGGGGGTGACCTATGTGCTCTCGACGCTGGACCGGCGGCTATTGCTGAACGCCGGCACGCTGCGCCCGACCCGCGCCATCCTGCCGCCGGGCACGGTGATGAACTGCGAAGCGCCCGCCGCCGTCGGCATGCGCTCGCTCACCTGCGCGCTGTCGCAAATCGCCACCGTCGGCGTCTTTTCGCTGGCGCTGCCGACGCGGCTTCCGGCGAACTCGCCGGGCGGCAACTCAATTATGAATATCCGCACGCTGGACGCGCGCAACCGTAGCGTGGTCGCCTCGCTCGGGCCGGTCGGCGGCGGCGCGGGCGGCACGCCGCGCCACGACGGACCGGACGGCTCGGGCGGATTGTCGGCGTTCCTGAAAAACACCCCGATTGAGATCAATGAAGCGGAGGTGCCCATCCGCTTCCTGCGCTACGGCCTGGCGGCCGACAGCGCCGGCGCCGGACGCTTTCGCGGCGGGCTGGCAACCGAAATGGCCTTTGAGATCTTCACGCCGGAAACCACTGTCACCGCGCGCAACCGCAACCGCTCGCTGTTCGTCTCGGCGGGCGCGGCGGGCGGCCGCGCGGGCGGGCTTTCTCATTTTCGCACCCTGCGTGACGGCAAGACGCTGGAGCACGGCAACCGCGACGTGATCCACTGCCAGCCGGGCGACGTGGTCGAGGTGCGCGGGCCAGGGGCGGGCGGCTATGGGCTGCCGTCGCAGCGCGACGTTGAGGCGGTGCTCAATGACGTGCGCTGCGGCTTCCTCAGCGCGGCGGCGGCGCGCGCGCAGTACGGCGTGGCGCTAGCGGACGGCGAGCTGGACGAGGCGGCGACGGCGCAGCTGCGCGCCGCGATGCCGCAGCAGGTCGAGGCGCATTTTCATCACGGCGCGGCGCGCCAGGCATTTGAGGCGATCTGGACGCCGGAGCGCTACCGTTCGCTTACCCTCTTTCTCGCCGCCGCGCCGATCAGCTGGCGTCATTTTCTCAAAACCGAGGTGTTTCGCGCCGTGGAGCAGGCAGGGGAAGCGGCGGATATGGCGCAAATATTCAGCGAGTTACGGCTGCGCTTTCCCGCATTAGCAGGCGAATAGGCCGGATTGTCGTCTACCCTTACTCTCTGACACGGATTATCACCGAGGGGACAACGATGAGCATGAAAACCAGCGATTTCTTTGTGCAACGGCTAAAAGCCTGGGGCGTGACCCGTATTTACGGCTATCCCGGCGACGGCATCAACGGCGTGCTCGGCGCCATTCAGCGCGCCAATGAGAAGGGCGACGGCATTGAATTTATCCAGGTGCGGCACGAAGAGATGGCGGCCTTTATGGCGGCCGGGCACGCCAAGTTTACCGGCGAGCTGGGCGTCTGCCTCTCGACCGGCGGGCCAGGGGCGACCCATCTGCTGACCGGCCTCTACGACGCCAAAATGGATCACGCGCCGGTACTGGCGATTGCCGGCCAGGCGGAGGTGACGGCACGCGGTGCCAGCTATCAGCAGGAGATGAACCTGGATCGCGTCTTCGCCGACGTCGCCAACTTTGTGCAGGAGGCGGCCGCGCCGGCGCAGGTGCGTCATCTGGTCGATCGCGGCGTGCGCATCGCCAAAGCGCAAAACGGCGTGGCGGTAGTGATCGTGCCGAAGGATATTCAGGACGAACCCTGGGAAGCGCCGAAGCATCTGCACGGCTTTACCCACTCCGGCCCAGGCTATCAGCGGCCGAAAGTGGTGCCTTATGAGGCTGACCTGCAGCGCGCCGCCGAGGTGCTCAACGCCGGAAAAAAAGTCGCCATTCTCATCGGTGCGGGCGCGCGCGGCGCGGCGGTGGAAGTGGTGCAGGCCGCCAACGTGCTGGCGGCGGGCGTCGCCAAGGCGCTGCTCGGCAAAGACGTGCTGCCGGACGACGCCCCCTTCGTCACCGGCTCTATCGGCCTGCTCGGCACCAAACCTTCGTGGGAGCTGATGCAGAACTGCGACACGCTGCTGATGATCGGCAGCGGCTTCCCCTGGACCGAGTTCCTGCCGGAAGAGGGCAAGGCGCGTGCGGTGCAGATTGATATCGACCCGGCGATGCTTGGCCTGCGCTATCCGTGTGAGGTGAACCTGCACGGCGACGCGGCGGAGACCCTGCGCGCGCTGCTGCCGCTGCTGGAGCATAAAGAGGACCGCAGCTGGCAGGAGAAGATTGCGGTGCAGGTGCGCGACTGGTGGAAAGTGATGGAGGATCGCGCCCACGCGCCTGCGAACCCGGTTAACCCGCAGCGCGTGGTCTGGGAGATGTCGCCGCAGCTGCCCGACAACGCCATCGTCACCTCCGATTCCGGCTCCTGCGCCAACTGGTTCGCCCGCGACTATCGCGTCAAGCAGGGTCAGCGCGCCACGCTCTCGGGCGGGCTCGCCTGCATGGGCGCGGCGGTGCCTTACGCCATTGCCGCGAAATTTGCCCATCCCGACCGACCGGTGGTGGCGCTGGTCGGCGACGGCGCGATGCAGATGAACAATATGGCGGAGCTGATCACCATTCAGAAATACTGGCAGCAGTGGCGCGATCCGCGCCTTATCGTCTGCGTCTTCAATAATCAGGATCTGAACCAGGTCACCTGGGAGCAGCGCGTCATGGAGGGCAATGCGCGCTTCGAGGCGACGCAGCAGCTGCCGGACGTGCGCTACGCGCAGTTTGCCGAGTCGCTTGGCCTGCAGGGCATCTTCGTCGACAACCCGGATGAGCTGGAAGATGCGTGGCGACGCGCGCTGAGCGCCGATCGTCCGGTGGTGCTGGAGGTGAAAACCGATCCGGAAGTGGCGCCGCTGCCGCCGCACATCACCTTTAAACAGGCGAAAGCCTTTATGAGCTCAATGGCGAAGGGCGATCGCGGCGCGGCGCAGATCATCAGCGACACCGCCAGCCAGCTGCTGCACAAAAAGTAACAGGCACGAAGCGTTAAGCGGCCCGGTCGCGGGCCGCTACGCTTACCCACTCTCTTTCCCCAGGCCGTTCGCGTCGGGGTTCAGGCGATTCGCCACCAATCAGTTTGGGAGTCACTCATGGCTACAGATAACAATCCGGTGTGGTTTATTTCAGGATGTTCGACAGGTTTTGGTCGCGAGCTGGCGCAGCAGACCATTGCGCGCGGCTTCAATGTGGTGGTGACGGCGCGCGACACCGCGAAAGTCGCCGACCTGGTGGAAGGCCACAGCAACGCGCTGGCGGTGGCGCTCGACGTCACACAGTCGCAGAGCATCGACGGCGCGGTCAGGGCGGCGCTGGAAAAATTCGGCACCATCGACGTGCTGGTGAATAATGCCGGCTACGGCTATCAGAGCTCGGTGGAAGAGGGTGAGGAGCAGGCGATCCGCGATCAGTTCGACGCCAACGTTTTCGGCCTGTTCGCCCTGACGCGCGCGGTGCTGCCGACCATGCGCCAGCAGCGCCGCGGCCACATCATCAATATTACCTCGGTGGCGGGCTTTATCGGCTTCGCCAGCTCCGGCTACTACTCCGCCAGCAAGCACGCGGTCGAGGGTTGGTCCGATTCGCTGGCGCAGGAGACCGCGCCGCTCGGCCTTCACGTCACCTGCGTTGAGCCGGGCCCGTTCCGCACCGACTGGGCTGGCCGCTCGCTGCATCAGACGCCGAGCAGGCTGCCGGAGTACGCCGACACCGCGGCGGCGCGCATGAAGGCGACCTCAGAATACAGCGGCACGCAGAAGGGCGATCCGGCGCGCGCGGCGCAGGCGATGATTGCCATTACCGAGCGCGATGATCCGCCGCGCCATCTGGTGATGGGCACCTGGGGCTACGACGCGGTGACGGCAAAGCTGAAAGAGCGGCTGGCGCAGATTGAAGCCTGGAAGCAGACCGCTGTCGACACCGATTTCCCGGAATAGCTGACAGGCGCGCTGGCTGCCAGCGCGCCTGTTTTAGCGCATCCAGTCGCCCAGCCGCTCAAGCGGCACCGCCTGGCTGAACAGATAACCCTGCAGCTGATTGCAGCCCGCGTCGGCCAGCGCGTTCATCTGTCCCGGCGTTTCGACCCCTTCCGCCGTCACCGTCAGCCCCATCGCATGTCCCAGCTTCACCACCGACTCGATAATCGCCACCGAATTCTCCGCCACCCCCAGCGACTGGGTAAAGGAGCGGTCGATCTTGATTTTGTCCACCGGAAAGGTGCTGAGATAGTTGAGGCTGGAGTAGCCGGTGCCGAAATCATCCAGCGCGATACGGAAACCGGCGTCGCGCAGCGCAATGATAATGGCGCGCGCCTCATGCTCATCCTCTATCAGCACTCCTTCGGTGATCTCCAGCTCAATCCGCTGGGGATCGCCGCCGCTTTCGCGCACGATCTCCACCATGCGCGCCACAAACCCCGTGGCGCGGAACTGCACCGGCGAGACGTTCACCGCCACCATCAAATCGGGAAAGCGCTGCTGCGTCAGGCAGGCTTCGCGCAGCACCCATTCGCCCAGCGGGATAATCAGCCCGGTCTCTTCGGCGATAGCGATAAAGTCGCCCGGCGGAATGGCGCCGCGCGTCGGATGATCCCAGCGCAGCAGCGCCTCGACGGCCACCATATTTTTGCCGTCAATATCCATCAGCGGCTGGTACCAGACCGCCAGGCCCTGATAGTTTTGCAGCGCGGCGCGCAGATCGGCGGCGATGCTTTGCCGCGTGCGGATCGACTCGTCCATCACCCGTTCAAACTGCCGGTATTTGCCGCGCCCGCTGCTTTTCGCCTCGTAGAGCGCGATATCCGCTTTGCGCACCAGCTCCTGACGATCGACCCCATCCTTCGGCGCCAGCACCAGCCCGATGCTGGCGCCGCTCCACACTTCGCTGCCAAACAGCGGAAAAGGCTGGCTGAGCGCGTCGAGAATACGCTGCGCCAGCGCCTCGACCTGTCCGATATTGTCCACTTCCGGCATCACCACAAGAAATTCGTCGCCGCCAATGCGCCCCACGGTATCGCAGGGGCGCATCAGGCTGGCGAGACGATGGGCCACGGCGATAATCAGCTCGTCACCGGCGTGATGGCCGTAGGTATCGTTGATGTTTTTAAAGCGATCGAGGTCAATCAGCATCAGCGCCACGCGCTGCTCGTGGCGCGTCGCCAGCGCCAGCGCCTGGGTCAGGCGATCCTCCACCAGCGCGCGGTTCGGCAGGCCGGTCAGCACGTCATGGAACGCCAGGTGCAGCGCCTGCGCTTCGCTGGCGCCGAGCTTCAGCATCGACTGCGACAGGTTAAAGGAAGAGGTCCAGAGCCGCCGCACCATATAGAGGCAGAGCAGCGTCACCACCAGCACGGCAATGCCGGTTGAGGGACCGATGGCGCGCAGCATCTCCGCGCCGGGCCGTGCTGGATCCCAGTTGATATAGCCGACCTCGCCGTCCGTCTGCGAGGTCAGCATAAAGCGCGCCGGCGCGACCGGCGGGGCGCCGGGGTCGGAGAAGTGCAGCCCCTTGAGCTGGCTGCGCTCCGCCAGGGCGGCGAGGAAGCCGTCGTCGAGATATTTCAGGCTCACCAGCATGAAGCGGGGCGCGGCCTGCGCCTCGCGGCGGATGGCACCCGTCGCCAGCGCCGCCACGCGTTCGTTGACGCGGGCGAGATCCGCCGCCTCCTGCTGCGCTGCTGCGCGTAGCTGCGCGCTGGCTAAAATCGCCTGCGCGCCAGCATCGCGCGCCGGATCGGTCAGCAGCACGCCGTTACGCCATGTCCGCACCGGTCGACGCGCCTCATCCAGCACCATAATCAGCTGGTGGCCGAACATCTCGTAGAGCCAGCGGCCGACATTATCATCCAGCCAGCGCAAATCGGGCTGCGCCGCGTCGAGATGCGTCTGCAGCGGCGTCCAGCGCGACAGGCTCTGCAGCTGGCGCTGATGTTCCGCCAGGCTCTGGGCAAAAGAGGCCTCAATCATGCGCTGCTGCTGCGCCTGCGCTTTCTGGTTAGTGATAGCGGTACTGAGAAAAAGGCCGGTTGCGGCGCCCGCCAGCGTCAGCAGCAGGATCGCCGCCAGCGGCAGCAGCACTTCACGAATAAAACTGCTGCGCAGGCCCGCGGAAAGTTTGGCGCTATTAATCATTTTGGTTTTTCACGTAGCAATGACATATCAGTTAATAGCCTGGCAGAAATCCCCCAGCCTGCACGCTGTCTGACGCGCAAGGTTGTTATTGATAACGCGCCAAAAATTGGGCCGCGCCGCGCAGGAGAAACCGTTCAGCAGCGTTAATTGATCGTGCCGCGTCTGGCCGCGCCTCTGTCTGACATTCATCGTCGCGTCACTGCACGGTCACCCTCCTGTCATCTACGCAGGTCAAGGTAGTGGCCAACACGCAGCCGGGCTCACCGCTGCGCTCCCCACTCAGTCAAGGTTGAGGATCTGTTCAAGATGGAGATATCCAGACATCCGACCACTGTTTACCAGGCCGTCGCCGCGCAGCTCGAGCAGGCGCTGCGGGAAAACTACCGCAGCGGCGACTATCTGCCCTCCGAACAGCAGCTGGCCGAGCGCTATGAGGTGAACCGCCACACGCTGCGGCGCGCGGTGGACGAACTGGTCAGTAAAGGTCTGCTGCAGCGCCGCCACGGCGTCGGCATTCTGGTGCTGATGCGCCCTTACGACTATCCGCTGCATGCGCAGGCGCGCTTTAGCCAGAACCTGATGGAGCAGGGCAGCCATCCCACCAGCGAACGGCTGCTGGCGGTGGTGCGTCCCGCCAGCGCCGACGTCGCCAGCGCCCTGGGCCTGGCCGAGGGCGACAGCGTCATCCATCTGCGCACCCTGCGCCGGGTTAACGGCGTGCCGGTCTGCGTAATTAACCACTTTCTGCCCGATCTGCGCTGGTGGCCGACGCTGCAGCGCTTCAGCAGCGGTTCGCTGCACGACTTTTTGCAGCAGCACGGCGGCCACCAGCTGACGCGCAGCCAGACCCGCATCAGCACGCGCCGCGCGCAGGCCAAAGAGTGCCGCCTGCTGGAGATTGCGCTGCACGCCCCGCTGCTCTGCGTGCGCACCCTGAATAAAACCCGCGACGGCGCCGTGGCGGAGTACTCCGTCAGCCTGACGCGCGGCGACATGATCGAACTGACCCTGGAGCACTGATGGAAAGCTTAACGCAACGACAGCAGTGGCTGTCGGTACTGGCGCACAGCAGCGCTCCGGCGCTGGCGCAGCACTGGGAGGCGCTGCGCCTCGCGCCGCGCTTCTCGCTGATCCGCCCGGCGGAAATCGGCCTGACGCGGCTGATGGCGCGCATGGGCGCCAGCGGCAAGCGCTTTGTGATGGGCGACGCCACCGTGACGCGCGCCGTGGTGCAGCTTGAGGACGGCACGCTCGGCTACAGCTACGTGCTGGGGCGCGACAGGGCGCACGCCGAACGCTGCGCCCTGATTGACGCGCTGTTGCAGCAGCCGCAGACCCACGCGCTGCTGACGGAACAAGTGATAACGCCGCTGGCGGCTCTGCGCGAGGAGCAGCGCCAGCTGCGCGCGCGGGAAGTCGCCAGCTCGAAAGTCGATTTTTTTACGCTGGTTCGCGGAGATAACTGATGACATTACTGGCGAGTTTTAACCATCCGGTGGCCGATGCGCAGCGCGCCTTCCGCCGCATTCTGAAAGCGATGAGCGAGCCGGGCGTGATGGTCTCGCTGCCGCTGGCGCAGGGCTGGGGCGCGCTGTCGCCCGCCGCGACCGCGGTGCTGCTGACGCTGGTGGATCAGGAGAGCCCGCTCTGGATCGAGCCGCAGGTCGATAATGAGATCCTGCGCAGCAACCTGCGCTTCCACACCGGCGCGCCGCTGAGCGAGAGCCGCGACGCGCCGTTTGCGCTGAGCCATGCCGCCAGCAGCCCGCGCCCGGCTGACTTCGCCGCAGGCGACAACCTCGCCCCGGAAAAGAGCACCACGCTGATTATTGAGGTGCCGTCGCTCAACGGCGGGCTGACGCTGCGCCTGTCAGGCCCGGGCCTGCGCGAGTCGCGCGCCATCGCGCCGCAGCTGCCGGAAAGCGTGCTGGAGTACCTGCGCAACCGTCCGCATCCGTTTCCCCAGGGCGTCGATCTGATCTTTACCTGCGGCGAAGCGATGATGGCGCTGCCGCGCACCACCGACGTGGAGGTGTGCTGATGTACGTCGCGGTGAAAGGGGGCGAGAAGGCGATTGCCAACGCCCATCAGCTACAGGCGGACCTGCGGCGCGGCGCGCGCGACGTGGCGGAGCTGGGCTGCGATCAGGTGGCGCAGCAGCTCGGGCTGGCGGTCGATCGCGTGATGACCGAGGGCGGCATCTACGATCCTGAACTGGCGGCGCTGGCAATCAAACAGGCGAGCGGCGATTTAGTGGAGGCGATCTTCCTGCTGCGCGCCTACCGCACCACGCTGCCGCGCCTGGCCGACAGCGCGCCGCTGGCGACCGGCGAGATGCGCCTCGAGCGCCGTATCTCCGCCGTCTATAAAGATCTGCCGGGCGGCCAGGTGCTCGGCCCGACCTTTGACTACAGCCACCGCCTGCTCGACTTTACGCTGCTGGCCAACGGCGAGGCGCCCGCCGCGCCGCGCGGCGACGAGGCGCTGGCGTCGCGCTGTCCGCATATGTTCGCCATGATGAGCGATGAAGGGCTGGCGGCGCAGGAGATTGACGACGGCAGCGAGCCGGTGGATATCACCCGCGAGCCGATGGGCTTTCCGGCGACGCGCGCGGCGCGCCTGCAGCAGCTGGTGCGCGGCGACGAGGGCTTTTTGCTGGCGCTCGGCTACTCCACCCAGCGCGGCTACGGCCGCACCCACCCCTTCGCCGGGGAGATCCGCACCGGCTACCTCAGCGTCAGCATCTGCCCGGAAGAGCTGGGCTTTGAGCTGGAGATCGGCGAACTGCTGCTGACCGAATGTGAAATGGTCAACGGCTTCACCACCCAGGGCGAGGCGGCGCCACACTTTACCCGCGGCTACGGCCTGGTGTTCGGCCGCGCCGAGCGCAAGGCGATGGCGATGGCGCTGGTGGATCGCGCGCTGCAAACCCGCGAGCACGACGAACGCATCACCAGCCCGGCGCAGGACGAAGAGTTCGTGCTGGCGCACGCCGACAACGTCGAGGCCGCCGGCTTCGTCTCCCACCTCAAACTGCCGCACTACGTCGATTTTCAGGCGGAGCTGGCGCTGCTGAAGCAGCTGCGTGCGGATTATCAGGAACCAGGCGATGAGTAAACTGAGCGGCTTTAACCCGGGCTATCTCGACGAGCAGACCAAGCGCGCTATCCGCCGCGCCATCCTGAAAGCGGTGGCGATCCCCGGCTATCAGGTACCGTTCGCCGGACGCGAGATGCCGATGCCCTACGGCTGGGGCACCGGCGGCATTCAGATCACCGCCAGCGTGATTGGCGACGCCGACGTGCTGAAGGTGATCGACCAGGGCGCGGACGACACTACCAACGCGGTGTCGATCCGTCGCTTTTTCCAGCGCGTCAGCGGCGCGGCGACCACCGAGCGCACCCGCGACGCCACGCTGATCCAGACGCGCCATCGCATCCCGGAGACGCCGCTGAAAGAGGATCAGATCCTGATTTTCCAGGTGCCGATCCCGGAGCCGCTGCGCTTTATCGAGCCGCGCGAAACCGAAACCCGCACCATGCATGCGCTGGAGGAGTATGGCGTGATGCAGGTGAAGCTCTACGAAGATATCGCGCGCTACGGGCATATCGCCACCACCTACGCCTACCCGGTAAAGGTCAACGATCGCTATGTGATGGACCCGTCGCCGATCCCGAAATTCGACAACCCGAAGATGCATATGATGCCCGCGCTGCAGCTGTTCGGCGCGGGCCGTGAAAAGCGCATTTATGCGCTGCCGCCCTTCACCAGAGTCGAAAGCCTCGACTTCGAGGATCACCCCTTTAGCGTGCAGCAGTGGGATGCGCCCTGCGCCCTGTGCGGTTCGCGCCACAGCTATCTCGACGAGGTGGTGATGGATGACCAGGGCACGCGCCTTTTCGTCTGCTCCGACACCGATTTTTGCCACCAGCAGCAGGAACAGCAACATGCAGAGTGAACAGCCGCTGCTTGCGGTCAACAACCTGACGCATCTCTATGCGCCGGGTAAAGGCTTCGAAGCCGTGAGCTTCGATCTCTATCCCGGCGAGGTGCTGGGCATCGTCGGGGAATCGGGCTCCGGCAAAACCACGCTGCTGCGCAGCCTCTCGGCGCGCCTGACGCCGCAGCAGGGCAACATTCTCTACAACCAGCGCGATCTCTATGCGCTGTCGGAGAGCGACCGCCGCCGCCTGCTGCGCACCGAATGGGGCGTGGTGCATCAGCACCCGCTCGACGGGCTACGCGCGCAGGTCACGGCGGGCGGCAATATCGGCGAGCGGCTGATGGCGGTGGGCCATCGCCACTACGGCGACATCCGCGCCCAGGCGAGCCGCTGGCTGCAGGAGGTGGAGATCGCCGCTAACCGCATCGACGATCTGCCCACCACCTTTTCGGGCGGCATGCAGCAGCGACTGCAGATCGCCCGCAACCTCGTCACTCAGCCGAAGCTGGTGTTTATGGACGAGCCGACCGGCGGCCTGGACGTCTCGGTGCAGGCGCGGCTGCTCGATCTGCTGCGCACCCTGGTGCGCGAGCTGAACCTGGCGGTGATTATCGTCACCCACGATCTCGGCGTGGCGCGCCTGCTGGCGCACCGGCTGCTGGTGATGAAGCAGGGTCGCGTAGTGGAGAGCGGCCTGACCGACCGCGTGCTCGACGATCCGCACCACCCCTACACTCAGCTGCTGGTCTCATCGGTGCTCAACTCATGACGGACAATTCCATGAACAGACGACTGCGCGTCGAGAATCTGTGCAAAACCTTTGTGCTGCATAATCAGGGCGGCGTCGAGCTGCCGGTATTGCAGAACGCCTCGCTTGACGTGGCGGAGGGCGAAGTGGTGGTGCTGCACGGCCGCTCCGGCAGCGGCAAATCGACGCTGCTGCGCGCGCTCTACGGCAACTACCAGGCCAACAGCGGTCATATCTGGCTGCGTCACGACGGCGAGTGGGTCGATATGGCGCACGCCCCGGCGCGTCAGATGCTGGCGATGCGCCGCGACACCCTCGGCTGGGTCAGCCAGTTTCTGCGCGTGATCCCGCGCGTGCCGACGCTGGAGATCGTGATGCAGCCGCTGCTGGAGCGCGGCGTGGCGCGCCCCTTTTGCGAGAAGCGCGCGAAAGAGCTGCTGACGCGGCTCAACGTGCCGCCGCGCCTCTGGCCGCTGGCGCCCGCGACCTTCTCCGGCGGCGAGCAACAGCGCGTCAATATCGCGCGCGGCTTTATCGCCGACTACCCGGTGCTGCTGCTGGATGAACCGACCGCCTCGCTGGATAAAGCCAATAGCGCGGCAGTGGTGGAGCTGATTGAGCAGGCGCGCGCGCGCGGCGCGGCCATCGTCGGCATTTTTCACGATGAGGCGGTGCGCGAGCGGGTGGCGGATCGCCTGCACGTCATGCAGCCGCTCAACAGCGGAGTGGAAGCATGATTATTAATAATGTCCAGCTCATTCTGGAGAACGAGCGGGTGACGGGATCGCTGGAGATGCGCGACGGCCTGATCGCCAGCTTCAGCGAAACCCCGAGCCGCCAGCCCGGCGCGCTGGACGGCGAGGGCGGCTATCTGTTGCCCGGCCTGGTGGAGCTGCATACCGACAACCTGGATAAGTTCTTCGCGCCGCGGCCGAAGGTGGACTGGCCCGCCCACTCGGCGATGAGCAGCCACGACGCGCTGATGGTGGCCAGCGGCATTACCACGGTGCTGGACGCCATCGGCGTCGGCGACGTGCGCGACGGCGGCCATCGTCTCGATAATTTGAGCAACATGATCGACGCCATCCGCGACAGCAACCGCAAAGGGCTGAACCGCGCCGAACACCGGCTGCACCTGCGCTGCGAGCTGCCGCATCACGCCACGCTGCCGCTGTTCGAGGCGCTGATGGGCACGCCAGAGCTGTCGCTGGTGTCGCTGATGGACCACTCGCCGGGCCAGCGCCAGTACGCCTCGCTGGAGAAGTACCGCGAATATTACCAGGGCAAATACGCGCTCAACGACCAGGAGATGGATGCCTTTGAGCTGGAGCAGCTGACGCTGGCGGCGCAGTGGTCGCAGCCGAACCGTCAGGCGATCGCCGCGCTCTGCCGCGCGCGCCACATCGCCATCGCCAGCCACGACGACGCCACCGAGGCGCACGTTGAGGAGTCGCACGGCGTCGGCAGCGCCATCGCCGAGTTTCCCACCACGCTGGCGGCGGCGCGCGCCTCGCGCGCCAGAGGAATGCAGATCCTGATGGGCGCGCCCAATATCGTGCGCGGCGGCTCCCACTCCGGCAACGTCGCGGCCTGGGCGCTGGCGGCGGAGGGGCTGCTCGATATTCTCTCCTCCGACTACTATCCAGCGTCGCTGCTCGACGCGGCGTTTCGTCTTGCCGCCGACGAGCGCAACCCGCTGACGCTGCCGCAGGCGGTGGCGCTGGTGACGCGCAACCCGGCGCGCGCGCTCGGCCTTGCGGATCGCGGCGTGATTGCCGAAGGGTGCCGCGCCGATCTGGTGCTGGCGCACACCGACCACGGTCATCCCCATATTTGTCACGTCTGGGCGCAGGGCAGGCAGGTCTACTGATGGCGCGCCTGATCTGGCTTATCGGGCCGTCAGGCTCGGGCAAAGACAGCCTGCTCAACGCGCTGCGCGACGCGCCGCCGCTGAATCTGCTGATCGCCCATCGCTACATCACGCGCGCGGCCGACGCGGGCGGCGAGAACCATATCGCCCTGACTGAAACGGAGTTTGCGCGCCGCGCGGCGCAGGGGCTGTTCGCCCTGCGCTGGACGGCGCACGGCCTGCACTACGGACTCGGGCTGGAGCTTGATCTCTGGCTGGCACGCGGCCACGACGTGCTGGTCAACGGCTCGCGCCATCATCTGCCGCAGGCGCAGGCTCGCTACGGCGCGCGGCTGCTGCCGCTCTGCCTGACGGTGTCGCCGGAGGTGCTGGCGGCGCGTCTGCGCCAGCGCGGGCGGGAGAGCGAGAGTGAGATTGCGCAACGGCTCGATCGCGCCGCGCACGCCCCGCCGCCGGGCTGCCGCCTGCTGAACAACAACGGCGCGCTGTCGCACACCCTGCTGCAGCTGCGCCAGCTGCTGGAGCCGCTCTCATGAAGCTGACCTTTCTCGGCACCGGCGGGGTCACCGCCGCGCCGCTTTTCGGCTGCGACTGCGCCGCCTGCCTGAGGGCGCGCGGCGACAGGAAACGGCAACGCGCGCCGTGCAGCGCGCTGATCGAGGCGGGCGGCGAGCGCATCCTGCTCGACGCCGGGCTGCCGCTGCTGGCGGAGCGCTTCGCCCCCGGCGAGCTGTCGCGCATACTGCTGACCCACTACCACATGGATCACGTGCAGGGGCTGTTCGCGCTGCGCTGGGGCGTGGGCGAGGCGATCCCTGTCTGGGGGCCGCCGGACGAGCGGGGCTGCGACGATCTCTTTAAGCATCCCGGCCTGCTCGATTTTCGTCCGTCGCTGACGCCCTTCGTGCCCCATCTTTTCGGCGCGCTGCAGGTGACGCCGCTGCCGCTGCAGCACTCGAAGCTGACGCATGGCTACCTGTTCGACTGGCACGGCGCGCGGCTCGCCTGGCTGTGCGACACCTGTGGTCTGCCGCCCGAAACCGACGATTTTCTCACCGGCCAGCGCATTGATGAGCTGGTGATCGACTGCAACGATCCGCCGTCTCCCGCCGCGCGCAACCATAACGATGTGACGCGCGCGCTGGCGATCGTCGACCGGCTCACACCGCGTCGCGCCTGGCTGACCCATCTGTCACATCAGATGGATAACTGGTTAGCAAACAATCCGTTGCCCGCGTCCGTATCGGCGGCGGCCGACGGGCTGACGCTGTCGCTGAGCGCGGACGACCCTGTCACCGTTTGATCACCTTCCTGTCATCAGAGAGTCATCCCGCCGGGCCGTAATAGGCGTCAACTTACCCCTTGTCAACGCATACGGAGTGAATCATGGCACAGGCACTGTTAAGAACGGTGGTGGATAACAGCAGCGCGCCGCTTAGCCAGACCGGAGAGAAGGTGCTGTCGGTGCAGGGGCTGGGCAAGCGCTGGGGCGAGAACCGCGTGCTGGAGAATGTCAGTTTTGATCTGCATGCGGGAGAAATGGTCGCCGTGATCGGCCGCTCGGGCGCAGGCAAATCGACGCTGCTGCATATGCTGAACGGCACCATCGACGCCTCGGAAGGCGCGGTATACAGCCTGCGCGACGGCGAGGTGCAGCGCAATCTGCTGGCGCTGAACAGCCGCCAGCTGCGCCAGTGGCGCAGCGAATGCGGCATGATTTTTCAGGACTTCTGCCTGGTGCCGCGCCTTGACGTGCTGACCAACGTGCTGCTCGGCCGTCTCAGCCAGACCTCGACGCTGAAATCCTTTTTTAAACTTTTCTCCGACGGCGACCGCGCCCACGCCATCGAACTGCTGCAGTGGATGAATATGCTGCCGCAGGCGCTGCAGCGTGCCGAGAACCTGTCGGGCGGGCAGATGCAGCGCGTGGCCATCTGTCGCGCCCTGATGCAGAACCCAAAAATCCTGCTGGCCGATGAGCCGGTGGCGTCGCTCGATCCCAAAAATACCAAACGCATCATGGATGTTCTGCGCCAGGTGAGCGAGCAGGGCATCAGCGTGATGGTAAACCTGCATTCGGTTGAGCTGGTGAAAAGCTACTGTACGCGCGCGATCGGCATTCAGCGCGGCAGGGTGCTGTTCGACGGCCATCCGGCGCACCTGACCGACAGTCTGCTGCAGCAGCTGTACGGCGATGAAATCAATCAGCTTCACTAACTCCCACGGCAAGAGAAAAACCTCGAATGAAACTGACTTTATTAGCCTTACTCACCAGCGTAATGACCTTTGGCGTGCACGCGGCGGATGCGCCGAAAACACTGAATCTGGGCATTCTCGGCGGGCAGAACGCCACCCAGCAGATTGGCGATAACCAGTGCGTGAAGGACTTTTTTGATAAGGCACTCAACGTTGATACGAAGCTGCGCAACTCCTCCGACTACGCGGGCGTGATTCAGGGGCTGCTGGGCGGCAAGATCGATATGGTGCTGAGTATGTCGCCCGCCTCCTACGCCTCCGTCTATCTGCAGGATCCTAAAGCCGTGGATATCGTGGGCATCCTGGTGGACGACAAAGATGGCTCAAAAGGCTACCACTCGGTGGTGATCGTGAAAAACAGCAGCCCCTATAAGAAGCTGGAAGATCTCAAGGGCAAATCGTTCGGCATGGCCGATCCCGATTCGACCTCTGGTTTCCTGATGCCAAACCAGGCATTTAAGAAGCAGTTCGGCGGCAGCGTCGATGACAAGTACAACGGCTTTTTCTCCAGCGTTACCTTTTCCGGCGGCCACGAGCAGGACATTCTCGGCGTGCTGAACAACCAGTTCGACGGCGCGGTCACCTGGAGCTCGCTGGTGGGCGACTACAACAGCGGCTACAGCGCCGGCGCTTTCGGTCGTTTGATCCGCATGGATCACCCCGATCTGATGAAGCAGATCCGCATCATCTGGCAGTCGCCGCTGATCCCGAACGGCCCGCTGCTGGTGAGCAACAAGCTGCCAGCCGATTTCAAACAGAAAGTGGTCGAGACGATTAAGAAGCTGGATAAAGAGCAGCACGCCTGCTTTGTGAAGGCCGTCGGCGGCGCGCAGCATATCGGCCCGGCGTCGGTAGCGGACTACCAGAATATTATTGATATGAAGCGCGACCTGGCGAAAGGCCAGCGCGGCTAAGGTCGATACGGGTATCTCTTTTCTGAAGAGAGATACTCGTGATTTAGCCTCTCTGCGGTTTTTTACCTCTTGCAGGAATCTTCTTTTGACTGACTTCGAACGCTACTACCAACGCATCCGCCGCCAGCAGAAACGCGACACGCTGATTTGGTCGCTGCTGCTGGTCACGCTCTACCTGCTGGCTGGCAAAATGTCAGAGTTCAGCCTGACGACGCTCTGGGCGTCAATGCCGCACTTCTTCGACTACCTGTGGGAAACGCTGCCGGTGCTGCATTTTTCCACGCTGTTCGACAGCGTAAAAACAGAAGGATCGCTCGCTTACTGGGGCTATCGCCTTCATTTTCAGCTGCCGCTGATCTGGGAAACGCTGCAGCTGGCGCTCGCCTCCACCATCGTGGCGGTGTGCATCGCCGCGGTGCTGGCCTTTTTCGCCGCCGACAACACCAAAACCCCGGCAAGCCTGCGCGTGGCTATTCGCGCCGCCGTCGCCTTTTTACGCACCATGCCGGAGCTGGCCTGGGCGGTGATGTTCGTGATGGCGTTCGGCATCGGCGCCATCCCCGGCTTCCTCGCGCTGGCGCTGCACACCGTCGGCAGCCTGACCAAGCTCTTCTATGAAGCGATTGAGAGCGCCTCCGATAAGCCGGTGCGCGGCCTGGCCGCCTGCGGCGCCAGCAGGTTCCAGCGCATGCGCTTTGCGTTCTGGCCGCAGGTGAAGCCGATCTTTCTCTCCTACAGCTTTATGCGGCTGGAGATTAACTTTCGCTCCTCGACCATTCTCGGGCTGGTGGGCGCGGGCGGCATCGGCCAGGAGCTGATGACCAATATCAAACTCGATCGTTACGATCAGGTCAGCATCACGCTGCTGCTGATTATCGTGGTGGTATCGCTGCTGGACAGCTGTTCCGGCCGGCTGCGCCGCCGCGTCGTGGAGGGTTCCGCATGATCGCGCTGGCACCGGATATTGACAAAATCAGGCGGGAAAACCCGGCGCTGTTCGCCGCGCAGAAGCGCTATCTGCGTCGGCTTGCGCTGGCGGGGGCCGCTATCCTGCTTTACTACCTGTTCTTTTTTGCGTTTTACGGTATCGAGTGGAGCCGCGCCGTGCTGGGCGCGCAGCAGCTCGGCCGCTATTTTCTGCGCATGTTTGTCTGGCACGATTTTATGCACTGGCCGTTCGGCTACTACTTCTCGCAAATCGGCATTACGCTGGCGATCGTTTTCGCCGGCACCCTGACCGCATCGATTATCGCGCTGCCGCTGTCGTTTTTCGCCGCGCGCAACGTGATGCACGTCCGCGCGACGCGGCCAATCGCCTGGGCGGTGCGTCGCCTGCTCGATCTGCTGCGCGGCATCGATATGGCGATTTGGGGGCTAATATTCGTCCGCGCCGTCGGCATGGGGCCGCTGGCGGGCGTGCTGGCGATTGTGATGCAGGATGTCGGCCTGCTGGGCAAACTCTACTCGGAAGGGCACGAGGCGGTCGAGCGCTCGCCGAGCCGCGGCCTGAGCGCGGTGGGGGCCAACAGCCTGCAAAAGCATCGCTTCGGCATCTTTACCCAGTCGTTTCCCCATTTCCTGGCGCTTAGCCTCTATCAGATCGAATCCAATACCCGTTCGGCGGCGGTGCTGGGTTTTGTCGGCGCGGGCGGCGTCGGGCTGGTTTACGCCGAGAATATGCGCCTGTGGAACTGGGACGTGGTGATGTTTTTAACCCTGATCCTCGTGGCGGTGGTGATGATCATGGATGCGCTCTCCAGCCGCCTGCGCAAGCGCTATATCAGCGGGAAGCCGGTGCCGCTCTGGCAGCCTGCCGCGCGCGACTAAGCCGTTCGCTGCGCTGCCAGGCGCGCGCCAGCGCCTGCGCCAGCTGCGCGCCTTGCCAGGGTTTCGCCAGCCGTTCGCACAGCGGCAGCGCCACCGGCTGCAGGCGCAGATCCTGACCGCTGATCAGCAGCGTCGCCAGCTGCGGCCACTGCTGCTGCGCCTGGCGGATCACCTCGGCGCCGTTCAGGCCGCCGGGCAGCATCAGGTCGCTGATCAGCAGATCGATATCGGGCGTCTGGCGCAGCAGCGCCAGCGCCTCTTCGCCGCTGGCGCACTCCAGCGTGACGTAGCCGAGCTGGTGCAGATGCTCGCAGAGCGTCTGGCGCACCGCCGGTTCGTCATCCAGCACCAGTACCAGCTTGTCGCGCGGCGTCGGCGGGGCGACCGGCTGCGCCGGCGAGGAGGATGCCGCGCTTTCAGGCGCGCGCGGCAGCAGCAGGCGCACGGTGGTGCCCTGTCCGGGCGCGGTGTCGATCTCAATCTGGCCGCCCGACTGCCGCACGAAGCCATAGACCATCGACAGCCCCAGCCCGCTGCCGCTCCCGGTCTCTTTGGTGGTGAAGAAAGGCTCGAATACCTGTTCCCGCACCTCCGGCGTCATGCCGCACCCCTGGTCGATTACCTCAATGACCACGCGTTCCCCTTGCTCGTGACGCTGGCTGGCGATACGCAGGCGGATCTCGCCGCTTTTCTGCTGCATAGCGTCGCGCGCGTTGACCACCAGATTCATCAGCGCGTTCTCCAGCTGGCTGGCGTCGATCCAGGCGAGCCAGCCGGGCCGCTGCGCCTCGACCGTCAGGCGCTGGCCGGGCAGCAGCGAATGCTGCAGCAGGTTTTGCAGTTCGTCCACCAGCTGCGTCACCGAGACGGCGCGCGGATGCAGCGCCTGCTTGCGCGAAAAGGCGAGCAGGCGCTGGGTGAGCAGGGCGGCGCGATCCGCCGCCTGACGCGCGCGTTCGATGCGGCTCGCCAGGCTGCCCGGCGGCAGCTGGCCTTGCGTCAGCGCCAGGCTGCCGATGATTACCGCCAGCAGGTTATTGAAGTCGTGCGCGATGCCGCCGGTCAGCTGGCCGACCGCCTTCATCTTCTGGCTGTGCAGCAGCGCCTCTTCCAGCGCCTTGCGCGCGGTGCGCTCCAGCACGGTGTTGACGATGCCGCGGCGCGGCACCGGGCTGAAGCGCAGCTCCAGCGTTCGCCCATCCGCCAGCCGCACCTCCTGCGGCTCGCCCGGATGCTGCAGATCTACGCCCACTTGCCTCAGCAGCTGGCGATAGTGCAGGCCGCGATGGAGCGCCTCGCCGGAGAGCCCCAGCAGCTGCGGATATTGCGCATTCCACACCACCAGCTGGCCCTGGTTGTCGAACAGCGCGAAGCCGTCGCGCATGGCGAGGAAGGTGGATTCCAGCTGGCTGCTCTTCTCCTTCAGCAGGCGCGAGGTATGCGCCAGCGACGCGGTATTGCGGGCAAAGACGTTAAAGGCGCGCGCCAGATCGCCCAGTTCGTCGCCCCGCTGCAGGCCCGGCACTGAAACGTGCTTTTCTCCCTGCGCCAGCCGCGTCATGGCGTCGGCGATGGCGGTCAGGCTGGAGCCGAGGTTGCGGTAGATATAGATCCCGGCATAGCCGGTGATCGCCAGCGCCAGCAGAGCAAAGAGCGCGATAAAGAGGATCACCGAGTTGAGCTCGCGATGGGTCTCCATGCTGCGCATTTCGCTCTGCTGCGCCACCTGCTGCACGCAGGCGGTGATGTCGTCATTGAGCGCCGCCACCAGCGCCTTGATGCGGTAGGTGGAGTAGGCGATAGCGAGATCGTTCTCCGCCAGACGATCAGCCAGCGGCCGCAGCGACTGCTGGGTGGCGATCAGGCGCGCAATTTTCTCATCCAGCACCGCCTCGCCGGAATCGGGCCGCCACGCCGTCATCACCTGCTGCAGCTGGTCGACCACCGCGACCGGGGACGGCGTGCGGATCGCCGCCGCCAGCAGCCGCTCGGTCTGCTGACGCAGCGCCGCAGTCGGGCCGCGCTGCGCGGTGAGCTGGTTGATATGATCCAGCAGCAGCTGCGACTGCCACAGGCCGCTGAGCAGCGCGTTGCGCTGCAGGTGACGCTGATGGCCGTTGATCAGCAGCTGCGTAATGGTCTGCTCCAGCATCAGGCTGCGCGCGCGGATGCGCGCTACCCGCGCCGTCTGGCGCGCCGCGAGCGGCGCCGAGGCGAGCAGCGTCAGCGACTGCTGCAGCGCCTGCTGGTTTTGCTGCAGCCGCTGCGATTCGCTTTGATACTCCAGCGCCCCCACCACCTGCGACAGGCGCACCGCCGCGGTGGCGACGCTGGCGGTATCGCGCGCCAGCGCCAGGCTGGCGCTCATATCGCTCAGGGTCTGCGCCTGCGCCTGCTCCTGAATGCGTCCGGCATGGCGAAAACCGAGTATCGCCACCGCGCTCACCATCAGCGTGACGCAGACCACCAGCAGATTAAACAGCAGCAGGCGGCCACGCGCGCCCGCCTGCCAGGGATGTTGATGCCGCATACCGCGCCTCCGCGCCCGCCCTGTTTGAGGCGAGTATAGGGCGCGGCTCAGGCGCATTTATGACAAATATGAACGGCCGCTGACATTTTCCATTTATCTGGCGCTGCTTTACTCAGCCCCAGTTACCGTTATCTGGAGCGGCCCATGACAGCCACACCGATTCTGCAAATGCGCGACATTACGCGGCGATTTGGCCAGTTCTATGCGCTGAAAGGGGTCGACCTCACGATCTATGCCGGGGAGATCCACGCGCTGATGGGCGAAAACGGCGCGGGCAAGAGCACCCTGATGAAGATCCTTGCTGGTGCCTACAGCGCCACCAGCGGCGAGATCCTGATCGACGGCCAGCCCTGTGCCATTAAGGGGCCCAAAGAGGCGCTGGCGGCAGGCATCACGCTGATCTATCAGGAGATCAACCTGGCGCCCAACCTGACGGTGGCGGAGAACATCTTTCTCGGCAGCGAAATCGCGCGCGGCGGGCTGGTTCGGCGTCGCCAGATGGCGGAAGAGGCGCAGCAGGTGATCGATCGGCTCGGCGCGCAGTTTAGCGCCACCGACCGCGTCAGCCGCCTCAGCATTGCCGAACAGCAGCAGGTGGAGATTGCGCGTGCGCTGCATCGCAATAGCCGCATTCTGGTGATGGACGAGCCCACCGCCGCGCTGAGCAACCGCGAAACCGAGCAGCTTTTCGCGCTGATTAAGCGCCTGAGCGCGGAAGGGATGGCGATTATCTATATCAGCCACCGTATGGCAGAAGTCTATGAGCTCTCTGACCGCGTCAGCGTGCTGCGCGACGGGCAGTATGTCGGCAGCCTGACACGCGACACCCTGAATGCCAGCGAGCTGGTGCGGATGATGGTCGGCCGTCCGCTGAGCAACCTGTTTAATAAGGATCGCACCATTCCGTTTGGCGACATTCGTCTGGCGGTCAATCACCTGACCGACGGCGGCAAAGTGCGGCCGAGCAGCCTGGCGGTGCGCGCCGGCGAAATCGTCGGGCTGGCGGGGCTGGTGGGCGCCGGGCGCAGCGAGCTGGCGCAGCTGATTTTCGGCGTGCGTCAACCCCGCGGCGGCGAGATCTGGATCGACGGGCAGCAGGTGACCATCCACTCGCCGCGCGACGCCATTGCGCGCGGCATCGGTTTCCTCACCGAAAACCGCAAAGAGCAGGGGCTGTTTCTGGAGATGGCGGCGCAGGAGAACATTGTGATGGCGACGCTGGAGCGCGACGCCAGCTACGGGCTGCTTAACCGGCGCAAAGGGCGACAGATCGCGGGTGATGCCATCGCCACGCTCAATATTCGCGTGCCCCATGCCCAGGTGCGGGCGGGCGGCCTCTCCGGCGGCAACCAGCAGAAGCTGCTGATTTCACGCTGGGTATCCATTGGGCCCCGCATTCTGATCCTTGATGAGCCGACGCGCGGCGTCGACGTCGGCGCCAAAAGCGAGATCTACCGCATGATGAATCAGATGGCGCAGCAGGGCGTGGCGATCCTGATGATCTCCAGCGAGCTGCCGGAGGTGGTCGGCATGAGCGATCGGGTGTACGTGATGCGCGAAGGCGCTATCGCAGGGGAGCTGGATAGCGATCGGATCAGCCAGGAAAACATTATGACGCTGGCCACCGGGGCGCACAGCGCCTCGCCGCTGGAAAGATAAGGAGACGAGAGCGATGACTGAGACCACGCGGGCGAAACCGCCCACCGTTAAGCGGGCGCTGACAGGCGACATGCTGCAAACCGTCGGCATTCTGCCGATCCTGGTGCTGATTGTGGTGGTGTTCGGCTTTGTCGCGCCGAACTTCTTCACCGAGGGCAATCTGCTTAATATTACCCGGCAGGCCTCAATTAATATCGTGCTGGCGGCCGGTATGACCTTTGTCATCCTCACTGGCGGCATCGACCTCTCGGTGGGATCGATGCTCGGCACCACGGCGGTAGTGGCGATGGTCGCCTCGCTCGATCCGATGCTCGCCGGTATGACCATCCCCATGGCGCTCGGCGCAGGCCTGGTGATGGGGCTGTTCAACGGCATTCTGGTCGCCTGGGCCGGGCTGCCACCCTTTATCGTCACCCTCGGCACCTATACGGCGCTGCGCGGCGCCGCCTATCTGCTGGCGAACGGCACCACGGTAATCAACTCCGATATCAGCTTCGAGTGGATAGGCAACGGCTATCTCGGCCCGGTGCCCTGGCTGATCGTTATCGCCTTCGCCGTCATCGCCGTCTGCTGGTTTATCCTGCGCCGCACCACGCTGGGCGTTCATATCTACGCGGTGGGCGGCAATATGCAGGCGGCGCGGCTGACCGGCATCAAAGTCGGCGCGGTGCTGGTGTTCGTCTACGCCATGAGCGGGCTGCTTTCCGGATTAGGCGGGCTGATGTCGGCGTCGCGCCTCTATAGCGCCAACGGCAATCTCGGCGTCGGCTATGAACTGGACGCCATCGCCGCGGTGATCCTCGGCGGCACCAGCTTCGTCGGCGGCATCGGCACCATCACCGGCACGCTGATCGGCGCGCTGATTATCGCCACGCTGAATAACGGCATGACGCTAATGGGGGTCTCCTATTTCTGGCAGCTGGTGATCAAAGGCGCGGTGATCATTATTGCGGTGCTGATCGACAAATATCGCACCCGACACCACGTCTCCTGAACGCGGCGCCCCTTTTTTACCCTACGCCATTCAGCCGTTGGCGATTCTAATAACAGCAGGAGAAGGTCTATGCGTTTTAATCCGATCGTAACCGGGCTGCTGGCGGCAACGCTGTTCAGCGGCACCTTCGCCCAGGCGAAAGATCTCAAGTCCATCGGCGTCACCGTCGGCGATCTCGCCAACCCGTTTTTCGTGCAGATCACCAAAGGCGCGGAGAAGAAAGCGCACGAGCTGGCGGGGGACAACGTCAACGTGACGCTGGTCTCCAGCGGCTACGATCTGGGCCAGCAGGTGGCGCAGATTGATAACTTTATCGCGGCGAAAGTCGACATGATTATTCTGAACGCCGCCGATTCCAAAGGCATCGCGCCGGCGGTGAAGCGCGCCCGCGACGCCGGAATTGTGGTGGTGGCGGTCGACGTGGCGGCCGACGGCGCCAACGCCACCATTACCTCCGACAACACCCAGGCGGGCGAGATGGCCTGTAAATACATCTCCGATCGCCTGAAGGAGAAGGGTAATGTGCTGATCATCAACGGCCCGCCGGTTTCCGCCGTGCAGAACCGCGTCGAGGGCTGTATGACCGAACTGAAACGCCATCCCGGGATCAAGCTGCTCTCCTGGAACCAGAACGCTAAAGGCAGCCGTGAAGGCGGGCTGGAAGTGATGACCGGCCTGCTGTCGGCCAATCCGAAAGTAGACGCGGTGTTCGCTATCAACGATCCGACCGCCATCGGCGCCGATCTGGCGGCGAAACAGGCGCAGCGCAACGAGTTCTTTATTGTCGGTGTCGATGGATCGCCAGATGGTGAAGAGGCGTTGAAGCGCAAGAATTCGCTGTTCGTCGCCACCCCGGCACAGGATCCACAGGTGATGGCGGCGAAAGCAGTCGAGATCGGCTATGACATTCTGCAGGGCAAACCGGCGCCGGATAAGCCGGTGCTGATCCCTGTTACCCTGATCGATCGCAACAATGTCGGCAGCTACAAGGGCTGGACGGTGAAATAGTACCGTTCCCGGCTGTTCGCCTCTCAGGCGCTCAGCCGGACCGCTTCCGGGCGCGCCACATCGGCGGAAAAGACATAGCCGAGGCCGCGAATGGTGCGGATTAGGCTGGGCTGATGCGGATTGATTTCAATTTTGCGCCGCAGTCGCATAATCAGCACGTCGATGGTGCGGTCGAAAACATCAAGGCTTTCACCGTGGGTGAGCTCCAGCAGCTGATCGCGCGTCAGGACCTTGCGCGCATGGCGTACCAGCGCGCGCAGCAGCGCATATTCGCCCTGGGTCAGCGGCACCGCTTCGCGCTGCGGATTGAGCAGCTGACAGCGCGCTTCATCCAGCTGCCAGCCGTTAAAGCGCCAGCCGCTCTCCGCCGCCTCCGGCGGTATAAGCCGACCGCCGCGCCGCAGCGCCGCGCGCGCTCTCGCCACTACCACGCGCGGATTGAAAGGCTTGGCGATATAGTCATCCGCGCCCATCTCCAGCCCAACCACCATTTCCGCTTCGGAGCCCATGCCGGTCAGCATGATCACCAGCACATCCGGGCGCTGACGCTGTAGCTGTTGCAGCACCAGCAGGCCGTTGGTATCGGGCAGCATCATATCCAGCATCACCAGCGCGATGTCGTCGTGCTGCGCCAGCAGCGCGGCCGCGTCGCGGCCATAGTGGCAGCAGTAAACGCTAAACTGTTGCTCATCCAGCACATCCTGCAGCAGTTCGCAGACGGCCTTATCATCATCGACAACCAGAATGGCGGGCTTCATGCAGCGCGACCTCAGGGTTAAAAAAAGGTTAACAAGATTGTACACGGCGCGTTTTTCGCCGCGCTGGCAAGCGATGGAAACGTGAGCGATATCGCCATCGGCGTGACTGAAGCGTGCGTTGGCGCAGAATTTTTCCGCAGCGCAGAGGAGGTGATGAAAACGATTGCGCGGCAGCGGGGCAATGCACCATAATCGCGCCTTCTTTTGGTTCAGATTTCTCTTATAAACTGCCAGGCCTGGCAAGGTAAACGATTGCGTTTGCGGCTGGCATAGCGATTGCTATGTCTTCAGGCCTTATGGAGATTCAGGGCGTGACGACAGCAGCCGTCAGCATGCAGCGGCGCGTCGTGCGGTATCACAATAATCAGCATGTAACCCACACTGGCAAGTGAGAACGCGCATTCGTGCCGTCTCCGCTCTTGAGAGATGATGATGTTAGAAAAACTGTTCAAGCTAAAAGCGCATAACACCACGGTCCGCACCGAGGTGGTCGCCGGGATCACCACCTTCCTGGCGATGGCCTATATCCTGTTTGTTAACCCCAGCATTCTGGGCGCCACTGGAATGGACAAAGGCGCGGTCTTCGTTGCCACCTGTCTGGCGGCGGCGATCGGCTCGGTTCTGATGGGATTGATCGCCAACTATCCGATTGCGCTGGCGCCGGGCATGGGGCTGAACGCCTTCTTCACCTATACCGTGGTGCTGCATATGGGGTACACCTGGCAGATCGCGCTGGGCGCAGTGTTTTTGTCGGCGGTGATCTTCTTTGCGCTGTCGATTTTCAAAATCCGCGAGTGGATTATCGCCAGCATTCCGCTGCCGCTGCGCGCCGGCATTGCGGCGGGCATCGGGCTGTTTCTCGCGCTGATCGCGCTGGAAGGCGCAGGCATCGTGGTGGATAACCCGGCGACGCTGGTGGGGCTGGGCGATCTCACTAAGCCGGGGCCGCTGCTGGCGCTGCTGGGCTTTGTGGTCATTGTGGTGCTGGAGGCGCGTCGCGTCACCGGCGCGGTGCTAATCGGCATTCTGCTGATCACCTTTATTTCGATGGGCATCGGTCTGTCGCCTTTTGCCGGCGTCTTCTCCGCACCGCCCTCTATCGCGCCTACCTTTATGCAGCTCGATATCGCCGGGGCCTTTAACGTCGGCCTGGTCAGCGTGATTTTCGCCTTCTTGTTTGTCGACGTCTTCGACAACACCGGCACGCTGCTGGGGGTCACGAAACGCGCCGGACTGGCGGATGAGCAGGGCAATATCCCGAAAATGGGCCGCGCGCTGGTGGCCGATAGCGCCGCGGCGCTGTTTGGATCGCTGCTCGGTACCTCGACGACCACCAGCTATGTGGAGTCCGCAGCGGGCGTGAGCGCGGGCGGGCGCACCGGCTTAACGGCGGTCGTGGTCGCGATTCTGTTCCTGCTGGCGCTGTTTTTCTCGCCGCTGGCGGGTAGCGTGCCGGTCTACGCTACCGCGCCAGCGCTGCTGTTTGTCGCGGTGCTGATGGCCTCCGGCCTGGCGGAGATCGACTGGAAAGATATCACCACCGCGGCGCCGGTCACCGTTACCGCGCTGACCATGCCGCTGACGTACTCTATCGCTAACGGCATCGCCTTCGGCTTTATCACCTGGACGGTGGTGAAGCTGCTGAGCGGCCGTACCAAAGAGGTCAACGCGGCACTGGTGATCCTCTCTTTACTGTTCGTGATCAAGCTGGGCTGGCTCAGCGCCTGATCTGTCGCTGCGCCAGCTGGCGTGGCCTTATTCTTTTACTGCGCGCAAGACGTCGGTCGTTTTGCGCGCTTTTTTTATTTCATTCCCCAGGGATTTGCGTAGCGGATTCCAGCTTTTGACAGAAAGGGTGTTCGCTTTTCTGGCGCAGCGCTACTCTGCCTCTGCGCATTCAGGTGCGCTTCGCCTGCCATTTATGACTGAATTAGCGGAACGGGGAATGTTAACCAGGCGGCAATCTGGTTAAATACTCAACAGTCAGGGGCGGTGCCGGTAGCATGACTGTAAGGCGTAATAAGGAAAGGAGAGAATAGTATGGACATGTCGTTAATCCCGCTTCCGCGCACGGTTTCTGTTCCCCGCATCCCTCTTCGTCAATCAGGAGGTAACCTTATGGAGCGATTGACCAAACGTGTTGAGCGGCTTGAACTGGATACGCACCAGATAAAAACAGACCTGGCCGTACTCACCGAGCGTTCGCAACACTTCGCGACAAAAACAGATGTTGAGAGCCTGCATACCGAACAGTTCAGGCTGCGCTGTGAAATGCTCGAAGGCTTCTCCCAGTCAGCAGCCCAGTTTGCCCGGATTGATGAGAGATTTACGCGCATAGACGAAAAGTTTGACCGCATAGATGAGAAGTTTGAGCGTATAGACGAAAAGTTTGCCCGGATTGATGAGAAGTTTGAGCGTATAGACGAAAAGTTTGACCGTATGGATGAGAAGTTTGACCGCATGGATGAGAAGTTTGAGCGCATAGACGAAAAGTTCGACCGCCTTAACGATCGCATCACCTGGACGCTGTTGGTTCCGGCTGTGTTGGCCGTGCTTGGCTGGCTGGCGAGAGAATTTATGGTGAACATATAGCGAGGCAGCATGCGCGCTGCCTCGCTATATTGGGAGATGAAAAGCTCGAAGCCTCCCTCGTGCGCTAAGCCATTACCGGAACGGCGGCTCGTTAAAGGTTCGCAGTTTGCGTGAATGCAGCTTATCCCCTTCGGCGCGCAGCAGCTCTACCGCGCAAATACCGATCTGAAGATGCTCTGAAATTGCCCCTTCATAAAAGCGGTTCGCCTGGCCCGGCAGCTTGATTTCGCCATGCAGCGGCTTGTCCGAAACGCAGAGCAGCGTGCCGTAAGGGACGCGGAACCGATAGCCCTGCGCGGCGATAGTGGCGCTCTCCATATCCACCGCCACCGCGCGGCTCAGGTTAAAGCGCAGCGCCGAAGCGGAGTAGCGCAGCTCCCAGTTGCGATCGTCCGTCGTTACCACGGTGCCGGTGCGCAGACGCTGCTTGACCTCTTCGCCGGGCATATTGCTCACCGCTTTGGTGGCGTCATAGAGGGCGCGCTGCACCTCCGCGATGCTCGGTACCGGAATGTCGGGCGGCAGCACGCTGTCAAGCACGTGGTCGTCGCGCAGATAGGCGTGCGCCAGCACGTAGTCGCCGATGCGCTGGCTTTCGCGCAGGCCGCCGCAGTGGCCGATCATCAGCCAGGCGTGCGGCCGCATCACCGCCAGGTGATCGCAGATGGTTTTGGCATTGGATGGGCCAACGCCGATATTCACCAGCGTAATGCCGCGTCGGCCAGGCGAGGTAAGATGCCAGGCCGGCATCTGATGCTTTTTCCACGCCAGATCCAGCATCGCCGCGTCGCTCTCCGCCGTATCGGCGGTGATTACCGCGCCGCCCGCGCAGGCCAGACTGTCATAGTCGCTGGCGGGGTCGCGCACCTGCTCAGTCGCCCAGCGCACGAACTCATCCACATAGCGCGTGTAGTTGGTGAACAGCACAAACGGCTGGAAATGCTCTACTGAGGTGCCGGTGTAATGGCGCAGGCGCGCCAGCGAGAAGTCGGTGCGCAGTGCGTCGAAGTGCGACAAGGGGAAAACGGCGTCCGGGTTAAACAGGCCGTCGGCGGTTTCATCGCCGATCTGCGACAGTTCGGTGGTAGGAAAATAGCGCGCAATGCTGGCGCTCATGGTGCGGTCCAGCGACAGATCGGAACCGTCAATCACGTAAGGGTAGGGGATCTCCTGGCTGGACGGGCCAACCTGAATCTCCACCTCATACTCTTTTTCCAGCATCGCCAGCTGTTCGCTGAGATAGTGGCGCAGCAGCGCCGGGCGCGTGATGGTGGTGCTGTAGCTGCCGGTATGGGTGAAACGTCCCCAGGCGCGCGTGCGGTTTTGCTGCGGGCCTTCGCCGCGCCAGGTAATGCGCAGTTCAGGGTAGACAAACAGTCCCTGGCGACGCGCCTCCGCCTCAGGCAGCGTGCCCTGTTCGGTATAGGTTTTTATCGCCGCGCGCAGCGCGTTCACCGCGTTGTCGTACAGACGCTCCAGTTCATCCAGCGCCTGCTGGCGGGTAAGGCCGTTCCGTTGTGTAGGCATAAACTCTCCTGATATGTAGCGAACTTTCCCCACAGCTTAGCGGTTTTGCCGCCGCCGCAAAGCAAGAATCTGTGATCGACCGCATTATGCACCAACAGGGTGCTGGCGTGTTGCCATTCCCCGCCTACGTTTAAATGAATCAGAAGGTGACGTCGTGCGCTGTCGCTGGCGTTGCCACCTTCCTTTGGCGAAATCCCGCGTCCCGTTTCGTTCTGGCGAGATTCTTGCTTGCAATAAACAGCGGCCTCTGTCGCTGCGCCTGGTCGGTCCGAACCGAATAAAAACTTTCACCGCGCCTGTTCCGTGGTCTGGCGAACGCAAATTCACTGTGTCGAGGATAGACAGCATGTCTCAGAAACTGATCAAGTTGTCGTTAAACGTCGTAATAGCAGGCTGTATCGGCGTGGCGCTTAGCGCGCAGGCCGATATAAAAATCGGCGTCGCCGGGCCGTTTTCCGGCCCTAACGCCACCTATGGCGCACAGTACTGGAAAGGGGCGACGCAGGCGGCGGAGGATATTAACGCGGCGGGCGGCATTAACGGCGAGAAAATCGTGCTGGTGCAGGGCGACGACGCCTGCGAACCCAAACAGGCGGTCGCGGTGGCGAACCGGCTGGTCGATCAGGATAAGGTGATGGCGGTGGTCGGCCATTTCTGCTCCTCCAGCACCATGCCAGCCTCTGAGGTTTACGACGACGCTGGCGTGCTGTCGATTACGCCAGGCTCCACTAACCCGCAAATCACCGAGCGCGGCATGAAAACCCTGTTTCGCATGTGCGGACGCGACGACCAGCAGGGCGCCATCGCCGCCAACTTTATGCTCGACAAGCTGAAAGCGAAGAAGGTCGCGATTATCCACGATAAAGATACCTACGGTCAGGGACTGGCCGACGCCACCAAAGCAGCGCTGGAGAAGCGCGGCGTCAAAGAGGTGATGTATGAGGGCCTGTCGCGCGGCGAGAAAGATTTTAACGCGCTGGTGACCAAAATCGCCCAGGCAAATCCCGACGTAGTCTATTTTGGCGGTTGTCATCCCGAAGCAGGTCCGCTGGTGCGCCAGATGCGCGAGCAGGGCGTAAAAGCGAACTTCTTCTCCGGCGACTGCATCGTGACGCAGGAGCTGGTCACCGCCGCGGGCGGGCCGCAATACACCAGCGGCATCTATATGACCTTCGGCAACGATCCGCGTCAGATCGCCGATGGCAAAGCGGTGATTGATAAGTTCCGTAAAGGCGGCTTCGAGCCGGAAGGCTATACCCTCTACGCCTACGCCTCTGTTCAGGCGCTGGCGGCCGCCTATAAGGGCGCAGGCAAAGATAACGAGAAAGCCAGCGAATGGCTGAAATCTCACGACGTGCCGACCGTAATGGGTAAAAAAGCCTGGGACGGCAAAGGCGATCTGAAAGTCTCCGATTACGTCGTTTATCAGTGGGACGATAAAGGCAAGTATCACCAGCTGTAGGCCTGAGCCCGCCCTGCGCAGCGCAGGGCGTTTCCTGTCCGGACCGCCCGGTTGCGCGGTCCGCTTTGCGCAGAGACTTCGTTATGGACGCCTTCTTACTTCAGCAACTGATCAACGGGCTGACGCTGGGCGCGGTATATGGCCTGATCGCGATCGGCTACACCATGGTGTACGGCATCATCGGTATGATTAACTTCGCGCACGGCGAGGTCTATATGATCTCCGCCTATCTCTGCGCCATCGGCCTGGCGCTGCTCTCGTTCTTCGGCGTGCACTCTTTCCCGCTGCTGATTTTCGGCACGCTGCTCTTCACCGTGGTGGTGACGGCGGTCTACGGCTGGACCATTGAGCGTATCGCCTATCGGCCGCTGCGCCACTCGACGCGGCTGGCGCCGCTGATCTCCGCCATCGGCATGTCGCTGATCCTGCAGAACTATGTTCAATTGAGCCAGGGCCCCAATCAGCAGGGAGTGCCAACGCTGCTGACCGGCGTGCTGCGCGTCGAGTTTGACGGTGGGATGGTGCAGATCACCTGGACCAAGCTCTTTATTCTTGCCGCTGCCTTTTGCGGCATGGCGCTGCTTACCTGGATTATTCAGTACACACGCCTCGGCCGTATCTGCCGCGCGGTGCAGCAGGATCGGCGCATGGCCGCCATTCTCGGCATCAATACCGACCGCGTGATTTCGCTGGTCTTCGTTATCGGCGCGGCGATGGCCGGGCTGGCGGGCGTGCTGGTAACGATGAACTACGGCACCTTCGATTTTTACGCCGGGTTTATCATTGGCATCAAGGCGTTCACCGCGGCGGTGCTGGGCGGCATCGGGTCGCTGCCCGGCGCAATGCTGGGCGGACTGCTGCTCGGCGTGGCGGAAGCGCAGTTCGCCGGGCTGGTGAACTCCGACTACAAAGATGTCTTCTCGTTCGCGCTGCTGGTGGTGATCCTGATCTTCCGCCCGCAGGGGCTGCTTGGCCGTCCGCTGGTGGCAAAAGTATGAGGGCGCGGTGATGAGGCGATCTATCAGTGTGTCTCAGGCGCTGCGTGAAACCCTGCTGGCCGGGCTGATTGCGGTGGTGGTGTTTGGACCGATCGTCGGCGTGGTGCTGAAAGGGTACGCCTTCCAGCTCGCCCCTGCGCGCGTGGCGCTGCTGGTGGCGGTAGTGATGGCGGGGCGGCTGCTGCTCAGCCTCTTTTTGCAGACCGCGCGCGGGCGGGCGCTGCTGCGGCGCGTCGAAGGCGCGGACGACGGCGTTTACGTGCGCGAGCCGGGCTACCGCTCGCGGCTGCGCTGGATCCTGCCGCTGCTGCTGGCGGTGGCGCTGCTGTTTCCCTTTCTCTCCAGCAAATATCTGCTGACCGTGGCGATCCTCGGATTGATCTATGTCCTGCTGGGGCTGGGGCTCAATATTGTGGTGGGGCTGGCGGGGCTGCTCGATCTCGGGTACGTGGCTTTTTACGCCATCGGCGCTTATGGGCTGGCGCTCGGCTATCAGTATCTGGGGCTGGGATTCTGGAGCATGCTGCCGCTGGCCGCGCTGCTGGCCGCTTTCGCCGGGGCGCTGCTCGGCTTTCCGGTGCTGCGCATGCACGGCGACTATCTGGCGATTGTCACCCTCGGGTTCGGCGAGATTATCCGTCTGGTGCTGACCAACTGGCTGAGCTTTACCGGCGGGCCGAACGGCGTCTCCGTGCCGTCGCCGACCTTTCTCGGTCTGGAGTTTGGTCGGCGCGCGCGCGAAGGCGGCGTGCCTTTCCATGCGTTTTTCCACCTCGACTACAACCCCAATATGAAGTTTATCTTTCTTTACGTGGTGCTGCTTCTGGTGGTGGCGCTGGTGCTGTTTATCAAACATCGCCTGACGCGTATGCCGATCGGGCGCGCCTGGGAAGCGCTGCGCGAAGATGAGATCGCCTGTCGCGCGATGGGGCTAAACCATGTGCTGGTGAAGCTCTCCGCCTTTATGCTCGGCGCCTCGACGGCGGGTATCGCAGGGGTCTTTTTCGCCAGCTATCAGGGATTTGTCAATCCGACCTCGTTCACCTTTTTCGAGTCGGCGCTGATCCTCGCCATTGTGGTGCTGGGCGGAATGGGCTCGACGCTCGGCGTGGTGCTGGCCGCTTTTGTGCTGACGGTGGCGCCGGAGCTGCTGCGCAGCTTTGCCGAATACCGCGTGCTGCTGTTCGGCATGCTGATGGTGCTGATGATGATCTGGCGGCCGCGCGGCCTGGTGCGCACCAGCCGCGTCGGCGTCGCGCCGCGTAAAGGAGTGCGCCATGAGTGACGCTATTTTGCAGGTCGATCATCTGATGATGCGCTTCGGCGGCATCAAGGCGCTTAACGACGTCAGCCTGCGTGTGCAGCGCGGCTCGGTCACCTCGCTGATTGGCCCTAACGGCGCGGGCAAAACCACCGTGTTTAACTGCCTGACCGGCTTCTACCGCGCCAGCGGCGGCCGCATTTTGCTGAATGCTCAGGCGCGCAGCACCGACGTCATTCAGATCCTCGGCCAGAAAATCGAGCCGCAGGACTGGCTGCGCCCGACGCAGCTGGGATCGCGGCTCTGGTACAAGATGTTCGGCGGCGCGCACCTGGTGAACCGCGCCGGGCTGGCGCGCACCTTTCAAAATATCCGCCTGTTCCGCGACATGTCGGTGATTGAGAACCTGCTGGTGGCGCAGCATATGCTGGCGAACCGCAACCTGCTGGCGGGAATTTTCAATACCCGCGGCTATCGCGAGGCGGAGAGCCGCGCGCTCGATCGCGCCTTCTACTGGCTGGAGACGGTGGATCTGGCACCGACGGCCAATCGGCTGGCCGGCACGCTCTCCTATGGCCAGCAGCGGCGGCTGGAGATCGCGCGCGCCATGTGCACTCAGCCGGAGCTGATCTGCCTCGACGAACCGGCGGCGGGACTCAATCCCGTGGAAACCGAGACGCTGAGCGCGATTTTGCACCGCCTGCGCGCCGATCACCGCATCAGCGTGCTGCTGATCGAGCATGATATGCCGATGGTGATGGCGATCTCTGACCATATCGTAGTGCTCGACCACGGCGACGTGATTGCACAGGGTGCGCCGCGCCAGATTCAGCAGGACCCGCGCGTTATTGCCGCCTATCTTGGCGCAGAGGAGGAGGATCTTCATGGCTGAACCGATGCTGAAATTTGACGCGGTCGATCTCTACTACGGCCCGGTGCAGGCGTTAAAAAAGGTGTCGCTGAGCGTGCAGCCCGGCGAGACCGTGGCGCTGATCGGCGCCAACGGCGCCGGCAAATCGACGCTGCTGATGTCGATTTTCGGCCAGCCGCGCATTGCGCAGGGGGAGATCTACTTTCAGGGAGAGCCCATTAGCCAGCGCTCAACCCACTTTATCGCCGCCAGCGGCATTGCTCAGGCGCCGGAAGGCCGGCGGATTTTTGCTGATATGACCGTAGAAGAGAATTTGCAGATGGGCACCATCGCCATCGGCAGCGCGCATCAGAAAGCCGATCTGGCGCGCATGTATGAACTCTTTCCGCGCCTGCTGAAGCGGCGCAGGCAGCGGGCAATGACCCTTTCCGGCGGCGAGCAGCAGATGCTGGCCATCGCCCGTGCGCTGATGAGCCGTCCCAGGCTGCTGCTGCTCGACGAGCCGAGCCTCGGGCTGGCGCCGATTGTGGTGAAGCAGATTTTCGCCATTTTGCGTGAGCTGACGCAGCAGGGCATGACGCTGTTTCTGGTCGAGCAGAACGCCCGTCATGCCCTGGCGCTCGCCGATCGCGGCTATGTGATGGCGAACGGGGAGATTCGCCTCAGCGGCAGCGGGCGGGAGCTGCTCGATAATGAGGAGGTGCGCAGCGCCTATCTGGGCGGCGCAGCAGCAGCTGCGGTGACGAGCGAGAAAAGAGTGTAATAATGATTGAAAAATCAGGGAAACGCTTTGCATAAATAGTTAAGCGCACCCATCATTACAACTCCTGTCCAATCTGTTCTGATTTGGTTATTCCCTTGCAAAATCCTGGCGTAGCAGTGATGCAGGCGATCAAGCGTACGGCGTGGTATCCCAAACGTCGCTTTTATCGCACGCTGTTCTGGCGTGAGATCACGCCACTGGCGGTGCCCATCTTCATCGAAAACCTGTGCGTGATGCTGATGGGCGTGCTAAGCACATTCCTGGTTAGCTGGCTGGGCAAAGAGGCGATGGCAGGCGTTGGGCTGGCGGACAGCTTCAACATCATCATCATCTCCTTTTTCGCCGCCATCGACCTCGGCACCACGGTGGTGGTCGCCTTTAGCCTGGCGAAGCGCAACGGCAAGCGCGCTCGCGCCGCGACGCGCCAGTCGCTGGCGCTGATGACGGTGCTGTCGCTGGTGCTGGTGTTCGCCATCGAGCTCTGGGGGCATCTGATCATCGATCTGATCGCCGGCGGCGCGGAGCCCAAAGTCAAAGAGCTGGCGCTGAGCTACCTGCAGACCTCGGCGTGGAGCTATCCGGCGGCGGCGATTGCGCTGATCGGCAGCGGCGCGCTGCGCGGCGCGGGGAATACCAAAATCCCGATGTTGATCAACGGCGGGATGAACATCCTCAATATCGTTATCAGCAGCGTGTTGATTTATGGCGCCTTCTCCTGGGAGGGGCTGGGTTTCGTCGGTGCCGGTCTGGGGCTGACCATCTCGCGCTATATCGGCGCAATCGGCGTGATTTACGTGCTGATGATCGGTTTTAACGCCTCGCTGAAGATCAGCCTGCCGAGCTATTTTCGCCGCTGGGACCTAAAAATCCTGATGGAGGTGTTAGGGATAGGCGTGCCGGCGAGCATTGAATCCGTGCTCTTTAACGGCGGCAAGCTGCTGACACAGGTGTTTGTGGCGGGCATGGGCACCGACGCCATCGCCGGCAACTTTATCGCCTTCTCGATCGCCTCGCTGATCAACCTGCCGGGCAATGCGCTGGGCTCTGCCTCAACCATTATCACCGGCACCCGGCTTGGGCGTAACCAGGTCTATCAGGCGGAGCGGCAGATCAGGCATGTTTTCTGGCTGGCAAGCCTCTGTCTCTGCGCGCTGGCGTTTATGACGGTGCCGCTCTCCGGCGTGCTGGCGCGCTTTTATACCCGCGACCCGGACGTAATCAGCGTGACGCAGCATCTGATCTGGCTCAACGCCGCCTTTATGCCGATCTGGGCCGCTTCCTGGGTGCTGCCTGCGGGGCTGAAAGGGGCACGCGACGCCCGTTACACTATGTACGTCTCAATGTTCAGCATGTGGGGCGCGCGCGTGGTGGTGGGCTACGTGCTGGGCATCATGCTTGGCATGGGCGTGGTCGGCGTCTGGCTCGGCATGTTCCTCGACTGGGCGGTGCGCGGCGCCTGCTTCTGGTGGCGGCTGAAGAGCGGCAAGTGGCTGGATAACTACCGCAAAATGGTGGCAAAGATGGCGAAGCAGCAGTAGCCGCCGGGCGTTTAGCTGTTTTCTGGCAATAAAATGCAGAAAATAATGGTTCAGCTGCGGCTGTACCAGGGGTTTACTGAACCTCTCAATAACGGAGGATCAACCCGATGAAAGCACTGCTGCAGCTGTGGAAAAAAGGCGTCGCCGTCTGGCAGGCGCGCAAACGCGATGGGCACGGCGAGAGTGAATTAAGCCTGGAGCAGGAGCTGCTGCTTCCCATCAGCCAGCTTTACGGCTTTGAATATTTTCCCTCCGTGCATCGCTACCATGAGAAATAGCGCCCCCTGTTATCGCTACCGGAATTAAAGCCCGCTCTTACCCGGCGGGTTTTTTTTTCGCCTGCGGTACAGCCGCAGCGGCTATGGTTAAAAGGGCAGCATGCCTTTTATCCTGGAGAAGCGAATGAGTGATAAAGAGAGCGCCGCGCTGATGAGCGCGCGGCTGGCACTGACCGCGCAGCAGCGCGCGCAGACCCGCGCCGCACTGGCGCAGGGCGTTACCGCGGAGCCAGATCGCGCCCGCGCGCAGCGCTACGCCTTTCAACAGCATCTGCGTCAGGGCGTCATTACCGGCAACAGTAACGATCTGCTGCCGGTGGCCTTTTTGGCGCAGGGCCTGGCCTGCGCGCGCGGCGTGGCGCTGCTGCGCGACGATGGCGTGCCTGCAGGCAGTGCGTTTCTCACCCACGGCGGCCTGCTTATTACCAACCATCATCTGCTGCCAGCGCCGCCTGCGACGGGCCGCGTCACCCTGCAGTTCGGCTGGCGGCGCAGCGAGGCGGGCGAGCTGGTGGACGGCGTTACGTATGGCGTCGATGCCGCGCGTTTTTTTCTCACCAGCCCCACCGATGCGCTCGACTGCACCCTGATTGCGCTGGGGGAGGTTACTGGCGGAGGCGGCGAGGCGCCGCAGCCGATTGCGCTGAACGATCGCAACGACAAACATGCGCTGGGCATCAGCCTTAACCTTATCCACCATCCAGGCGGCGCGCCGCAGCAGATTACCCTGCGCAACAACGCGCTGCTGGCGCGTCACGCGCAGCTGCTGCACTACGCGGCCGATACCGACGGCGGCTCGTCCGGCGCGCCGGTATTCAACGATGGCTGGCAGCTGGTGGCGCTGCACCACGGCGGCGTGGAGAGCGACGACGGCTGGGTGAATGAAGGGATTCGCATCAGCGCCATTATCGACTGGCTGAAGGGCGAGCTGCCGCAGCTGCCTGCGCCGCAGCAGGCGCTGTTGATGCAGGCGCTGACCGCCAGCGACAGCGCGGCTCCGCTGGCCGCCTCCGCCGCGTCGGAGAGCGGCTACGGCAACCGCGACGGTTTTCAGCCGGGTTTCCTTGAGGGTGCGCCGATCGATCTGGCAGCTATTATCGCGCCGCGCGCCGCCGAAGTGGCGCCGCTGCGCGACGGCCGTCAGGGCGCAGCAGCGCAGCTCGACTATGAGCACTTCTCTCTGCTGATGAACGCCGAGCGGCGGCTCGCCTTTTTTACCGCCACCAACATCGACGGCGCGCGCTATATCGCCATCGATCGCGGCAACGGCCAGCCGTCGCTGCTGGAGGAGGGGGATCGCTGGGTTGACGAGAGCCGTATCGACAGCCGTTACGTCACCGGCCAGGCCTTTTACAGCGCCTTCAGCCGCTGGTTCGATCGCGGCCATCTCACGCGCCGCAGCGATCCCACCTGGGGCACGGCGGCGGAAGCGGTACGCGCCAACAAAGATACTTTTCACTTTACCAACTGCTCGCCGCAGCATTTTCGCTTCAACCAGAGCCTGCAGTACTGGCAGGGCGTCGAGCGCTATATTCTGGAGTCGGGCGTGCTGGCGTCGAAGCGGAAAATCAGCGTGCTCACCGGCCCGGTCCTGAACGACCAGTGGCGGCAGTATGCGGAATGGCAGGTGCCGCTGATGTTCTGGAAGGTGGTGCTGCGTATCAACGCGGCGGGGAAGCCGCAAGCAACGGCGCTGCTGGTCAGCCAGGCGGAGCTGCTGGATGAGCCGCGCCGCGTGCTGCCCCATGCGCAGACGACGCCGCGCCCCAACGTTGACGAGTACCGCGTGACGGTCAGCGCGCTGGAGACGCTGACCGGGCTGAACTTCGCCGCTTTTCGCGACTGGGAGAGCTGGCAACCGGATGAAAGCCTGCTGGCGCAGTCGCTGCCGGCAAAGCTGATTATGAACTGGGAGGATCTACTTTAGCCGCTGCGCTTGCGGCGTTCAAAAGCCCGCTCAGCCCGCCCAGTGCGGGCTTTTTTACGCTCCCTTTCCGCTAAAATCGTTGAGCCTTCAACCCGTTACGCTTAATGGGCAGACTTGCGCTTCTGACATGGCTGCTACACTTAGGGCTCGAGGCTGATAACGATTCAGCTCTACTGACAAGCGTGAAAGCGTGGCTAAAAGGAGAGAACCTATGACAGATCGTCCCCAGAATCCTCAGCAGGCGCAGCAGCAGAAATGGCCCGGCAGCTTCCTCAAAATGGATCCAAAACCCGATCACGGTGAAACCAGCTATCAGGGCTCCGGCCGCCTGAAGGGCAAAACCGCCATTATTACCGGCGGCGACTCCGGCATCGGCCGCGCTGTTGCCATCGCCTACGCCCGCGAAGGCGCGGACGTGGTGATCTCCTACCTGGATGAGCATGAAGACGCGAAAGATACGGCGAAATGGGTGGAAGAGGCGGGCCAGCAGGCGCTGCTGATCGCCGGCGATGTGACTGAGGCGGAGCATTGCCGCAGCATCGTGGCGCAGACCGCTGAGCGCTTCGGCAAGATCGACATCGTGGTGAACAATGCCGCCTTCCAGATGACGCGCACCGCGCTGGAGGAGATCGGCGATGATGAATTCGATCGCACCATGAAAACCAATCTCTACGCCATGTTCTATATCTGCAAGGCGGCAGTGCCGCACATGCCGGCTGGCGGTTCCATTATCAATACCGCATCGGTGAATGCCGACCAGCCGAAGCCGAAACTGCTGGCTTACTCTGCGACCAAAGCCGCGATCGTAAACTTTTCCGGCGGTCTGGCGGCGCTGCTGGCGGAGAAAGGGATCCGCGCTAACGCCGTTGCGCCTGGCCCCATCTGGACGCCGCTGATCCCGGCCACCATGCCGCCGGAGCAGGTGGAAAGCTTCGGCAGCGAAGTGCCGCTGGAGCGTATGGGACAGCCTGCTGAGCTCGCCCCGACCTATGTGATGCTCGCCAGCGACGAGGCCAGCTATATTTCCGGCGCGACTATTGCGGTTACAGGCGGCGTCGCGGTTATTTAATGTCGTCCAGGAGGAGAGATGAACGCCTATCCTTTAAAGCTGACTACGCCCCTCGCCACCCATATCTTTGGCGGGCAGCGTATCAGAGAGCAGTTAGGAAAAGCGGAGCTGCCTGAGACGCGCGTGGCGGAGAGCTGGGAAATCAGCGATGTGGACGGCATGATCGCCTCCGTCACCAACGGCGAGCTGGCGGGCCAGACGCTGCGCCAGCTCACCGAACGCTATCCTGATGAGATGGTCGCCCCCGGCTGGCGCGGCCCCTTTTTCCCACTGCTTAGCAAGTTTATTGACGGAAGCGGCATGCTGCCGGTTCACCTGCACGCTAACGACGCGCTGGCGCAGCGGCTTGAGCAGCAGCCGAATGGCAAAAGCGAAGCCTGGCATATCTTATGGGCTGCGCCTGACGCCACCTGTCTGCTGGGTGTGCGCGACGGCGTGGAGAGTGCTCGCCTGAAGGCCGCGCTGCTGGCGCAGGATTACGACGCGGTGATGCATCGGGTGCCGGTAAAAGCGGGTGACACCTTTTATGTGCCCGGCGGCATGCTGCACAGCTTTGGTCCCGATACGCTGATCTATGAGATTGAGCAGACCTCCAATATCCAGCAGCACGCGATGCCGTGGCGCATGGAGGACGGGTCGCGCCTCTCTCAAGAGGAGTGGGAAAAGAATATCGACGCACTGCTGCAGGAGCTGCGACCGGAACTGCGCTGTACGCCGCAGCCGGGGCTGGCGTTAGAGGTGGAAGGGCTGACGCGGCGCTTCTGCTGCGCGGGCCCCTACTTTGCGCTGGAGCGCTGGCGCTTTAGCGAGCCACAGCGGTTCAGCTTTGATAGCGCGCGTATCCTTTCCAACCTCGGCGAGCCGTTAACGGTCGAGGCGAATGGCGTTAGCGTCGCGCTGGGCCGCGCCGAATCGCTGCTGCTGCCCGCTGCGCTGGCGGAGGTCGCGCTGCGCGACGCTGGCGAACTGCTGATCGGCTATGTGCCCGATCTGGCGCGCGAGGTGATCGCGCCGCTGCGGCAGGCGGGCTATAGCGAGGCGGAGATTGCGCGGCTGGGCGACATTCACGGCACGATGATATAGGAGGAGCTATGCTGCCTTTTAGCCTGCAGGGAGAGGGTGAAACGACGTTTGTGCTGATGCATTATCTGGGCGGGTCGCACCGCACCTGGTTTCCTGTGCTGCCCTGGCTTGACCGCGCCGCCCGCTGCGTGGCGTTAGATATGCCGGGCTTTGGCGCCGCATCGAACAGGGAGGAGTATGGGGTGGCTGCAATGGCGGATCGGGTGGATGAAACCCTTCGCCACCTGCAGCTGGAAAGGGTGATTCTCGTTGGCCACTCCATGACGGGAAAAGTGGCGCTGGCGCTGGCTGCCCGACGGCCCGATTACCTTCAGCGCCTGGTGCTGGTCGCACCTTCGCCACCTGGACCGCAGCCAATGAGCGAGCAGGATCGCCAGGCGCAGGCCGCGTTTGACGGCTCGCGGCAGCAGGCGGAAACCTTTGTTGATGGCGCCTGCTCCACGCGCCTGCCGGATGTGCTGCGCGAGGTGGCGATTACCGATGCGCAACGCGCCGCGCCGGCCGCTTTTCGCGCCTGGGCGCTGCACGGCAGCCGCGACGATTTGCGCGAACAGATTGGCCGTCTTGAACTGCCTGCCATGATGGTGCTCGGCAGCGAGGATGGCAACGTGCCAGGCGTGGAAGCGCAGCTTGAGGTGATGCGCGCTCATTTGCCACAGGGCGAGCTGGAGATTATCGACGGCGCCGGACATCTGTTGCCGATGCAGACGCCGCAGGCGCTGGCGGAGCGGATGCTGGCATTTGCGCAGCGCGCGCGCTGAGGCGTGGGATTAACACAGTAAATCATCCGGCCCGCTCAGGTAGCGCTGAGCGGGCTCCTGCTGGGGCTGGTAAGGTAAGCGGCTGGGTGACTGAATCAAAAGTCGTTTGCTGTTAAAAAAAGCGGGCATAACAGGCCAGCAAAAAGCGAGGCTGATGCAGTGCGGCTTGACGTCTGTTAACCCAGATTTAGCGGTGACTCAGGGCTGAGAGTCATGCAACTATTCGCTCTTATCAGTTACCTTCTGGCTTATCTCTTCGCTTCGCCAGTCAATATGGAAAGAGAGGTCGTTATTAGCAAAGGTATATTTCACCCGGTAACCCGCCTCTTCAAACCTGCTCTTAATCTCCGTCAGATATTCTTCAAATGCACCGCTCGACAGAAGAGGATACTTTTCTTTCAGGCCAGCATACACAAAAGATCCGAGCTTATGCTTTTCCGGCTGTCGCAGCGCGTTGACGATATCGTTGGTAATTCGAAAAGATTCTCTCTGCGCGATATTTTGCGACTGGGATAAATTTTTCAAATAGCATTGCCTTAAAAATCTGGCTTTAGGAATGATCATCTGTCACTCAACTCTGTCGATACCGGGCAGAACGATAAGCCCCAGATAATGCGCCGGGGCTACAATCTTCTGCTGCTTACCTTAGCGCAGGGATCCGCTAATGGCAGAGGCAAGATCGGCATCTTTAGCAATGGCATCCGCAGATGAGATCTTGTCAACTAACTGGGGAAGATATTTAGCCAGCAGGTTAGCGGCATCTTCGCTGTTTACGCCGACATTGCTGGCTAATTGTTGAACCGCTTCCGCGCTAAACATTTTTTTCACGATATCACTGCTGATAGCCATATTATTCTCATCGGCGAGCCAGGATTTGACGATATCGCTAAATTCACCCGCCTGCAGATGGTCAACAATGGCGTGAATACCCCCTTGCTGTTCTATCCATTGCAATACGCCTTTTAATTCCTGACCGGCCTTATCATTAACGCCAACCAGCTCCAGAATAGTATTCAGTAAACCCATCTTTTTTACCTCCCGTCCTGTTTATGCTTGTTTTAGCGCTCTGATTTTGTGCACCGCAAACAAAACGATAATGGCGCCCGCAGTTGAAATCAAAATGCTGTAAAGGTTGAAGCCGCTGATTTTGCCAAATCCCAGCTCCATGCTGATCGCGCCACCAATCAGCGCGCCGATGATACCCAGCAGAATGGTCATAACGATTCCCAAATGTTCCTTACCTGGCATTATGCAGCGTGCCAGAACGCCTGCGACTAATCCAAAAAAAATCCATGATAATATCCCCATTGTGCACTCCTTAATGATCAATTGATCTGATTAAACCACGCCAGGCAGCTATGTTATATGGAGCGTTATTTTCATGACAATCTTCATCCTAAACCTCGGGTAAACAATCGAAGAGTAGATAAGGCGGACACGCCTCGTTGCCCAGGAAAATGACAGGAAGGCTAATCTGATGTTTTTTATTATAGAGATGGCGTTAATTTTTTGTATCTCTTCTGATGGTGTCAATATTCCAGGCCATAATAACGGAACGCATGTGTACATTTACGGATAAATGATAGCTAAATTGACAAGTAATAATTTTTTTCCTGTTTATTCTTTATTGCATGTTTGCAAGGCTGGGTTTGCTTATAATCTACAGGCTAAACATAAAAAATATGTCGTGTTGAAAAATAAGGTCAGAAGATGAGTATTTTAGATAAGGTTAAAGATATCGGCAGCGATCTGCTTAAGACAGTGGAAAACAGCACCGAAGCGAAAAGCACAACGGCGAATAAAGATGAGCGCACC